>NZ_CALJSP010000144.1:0-9984 GCF_937975875.1 Veillonella dispar
ATTTAGAGACGTGGAATTCCGAGACATGGGGCCGGAACAATAATGAAAACTATCGTGGGGTGCCTATATTGATGGGGCCCGACTTTATTTCGACAACTTAGTTACAAAAAAGCACCACCTATTTCGTGGCTCCAAACGACGCGTAAGTCGCCCCTCGATAGGTGGTGCTCTTTTTGTAGTACGTTAGCAAAATAAGTCCCATCAATATATAATAGAACTAGATAGTTTTCAGTGTATTGCTGGGAAAGGAGCGCGTGATGGATAGCGGCTTAGAGTTTTTTGTATTTTACTTCTGGGGTGTGGCTCTTTGGTTAATACTTAGTGGGTTGTATTTAATTATCAAACGATTTGTATTACGTCGCAATGGAACTCCAGTAACGATTGTGTCTATACTTCCACGAGTTATAAAGGAAATACCATTTGCTCGTGGTATGGATAAATATATTTATGGTTATGATATTAAGTATATCTTGAATGGTGAGACTCATACTGCTGAAAGTGTAGAGTTTTATATTCCTTTTGGACCAATCGGTGGACCTGTAGTTCTATTTAGTCCGACAGGTGTGCTTGCAAAAAATGGAGAAGTAAGTATAGATAATGTAAGGGTAACTATTGTGTATGGCCTTGTTTCAATTGCATTAGGAATGTGGATATTTTTGGGGATGTTGGATTTTGTTAGATAGAAATAAATAGCTATATTTAATAATGTGTTAAATACATAGGCATCTAACATTAGATTATATATCTAGTGTTAGGTGCTTTTTATTTTTCTATAAATTTACCTTTATAAAAACAAACATATGTTTGAAAATACTCTGTATTTTTGTTATACTAATCATAGAAATTCTTATTTTTATATTTCTTGTAGAGTCTAGTTTTATATTTCTTGTAGAGTCTAGTTATTTAGCGGTTTGAGGAGGTGTTTGTATGGGTTCAGCTGATACGGATCGAATGTATATGTGCATTGATTTGAAGAGTTTTTACGCGTCTGTGGAGTGCGCCGATTTGGGGCTGGATCCGTTTACAACGCCTTTGGTGGTAGCCGATGGGTCTCGTGGCAAAGGGGCTATTACATTGGCTATTTCACCGGCCTTAAAAAAGTTAGGCGTTAAGAATCGCAGTCGTCTTTTTGAGATTCCTCCACATATTGAATATTTAACGGTAAAGCCTCATATGAAGCGGTATATGCAGGCGTCTGCTCAGATTTATGGAACATTACTCAAGTATGTGGCACCGGAGGATGTGCATGTGTACTCTATCGATGAGTATTTCATTGATATTACGCCTTACTTACCGCTTTATAAGAAAACGCCTCGTGAGCTAGCACAGATGTTATTTGATGCGGTGCTCAAGGCGACTAACATTTACGCTACTGTTGGGATTGGAACGAATTTATTTCTCGCCAAAATTGCCCTCGATATCCTCGCAAAACATGCGCCTGACTTTATAGGGTATCTTGATGAAAGTCTATTTAAAGAGAAAATTTGGTATCATCAGCCGTTGACCGATATTTGGCAGATTGGTAAGGGTATAGCCAATCGTTTGCACAAGTATGGTGCTTATGATTTACATGGTATCACCATGGTGCCAGAGGCTAAGTTGTATAAGGAGTTTGGCGTTAATGCAGAGCTTATTATCGATCATGCGTGGGGCCGTGAGCCTTGTACGATTGCAGATATCCATGCGTATCGTCCTATTAAGCATTCTATCTCGCATAGCCAGATTTTGTTGCGTAACTATACTTACGAAGAGGCGTACGTGCCTATGCGAGAAATGGTGGAGTCCTTGGTATTAGAGCT
Source organism: Veillonella dispar (assembly GCF_937975875.1). Lineage (GTDB taxonomy): Bacteria > Bacillota > Negativicutes > Veillonellales > Veillonellaceae > Veillonella > Veillonella dispar_B. The sequence continues at coordinate 1,800 of NZ_CALJSP010000144.1, forward strand.
TTTACAAATCAAAGGGGTTACGAACCATATTCATGTTCATATTGGCTATGCAGATGATATGGTGCGCTCTACTGGAGGTTCTAAAAAGCTTAAACAGTACACTGATTCATTGCAAGCATTAACGACGGCAGTAATTAAATTATATGAACAACATTGCCATAAAAATGAACTTATACGGCGTATAGGCGTAAGCTTTGAGGATTTAGTCAATCGCTCTGCTATACCTCAGGAGGTAGATTTATTCAGCTCTCTTGCGACGGAGGAAGAGGAAAAGGAGCGGCAAGTACATGAGGCGATGTTATCTATCAAGGAGCAGTTCGGTAAAAATGCTATTTTACGTGCCTCTAGCTTGCAAGATGAAGGGACAATGCGCTTTAGAAATACCTTGGTAGGTGGCCATAATGGGGAATAAATAGTGTAATGGATACAATGGCAATTGAACGAAGAATACAATTGAAAATAGATTAGTCGCATAAGGGGAGGTATACATTAATGAAACATCGTATGTCTCGTTTACAACGGGCGAAACAATTTATGCCCTTTGCGGCATTAAAGGGATTTGAAGTATTACTGGCAGCTGTGGCACGGCCTAAAGAGCATCGTGTAGAGCTATCGGAGGATCAAGTAGATGAGTTAAATAAGGTTTTACAGACTATACATTGCGGAGAATGGGTGCGAATTGTTTACTACAATAAACAAAGATATACAGAGCTTATAGGGGCTGTTGATATGATTAGTGCGCAAATGCAAATTATATCTGTTCAAGGCATAGATATTCCCTTTAGATCTATTAAGGAATTGAATCTGTATGATATGACAATATAAAGAGTTGTCTTTATATATGGTTTAAGGGCTAGAGTTAAGGTGTGATTCGGTATACAATGATGAAAAGGGTTGTAATTTAATTATATTCTCGTATAAAAATACCCTATATGATTAGCTGTTATATGACTATATATACTCTTTGTATTGTTTTATGAGAAAGGCGGTATCTGTAATGCATGAGGTCATATCATTACTTATCAATCGCTATGATTTTTTCCTCCAGTTGTTATGGGAACATATAGAAATTTCAGTATTAGCTTCTGTTATTGCTACCATCATCGGTGGATTATTGGGTGTGTTTATATACGAATATAAACGGCTAGCTGCGCCCGTTATGGTAGTGGTTAATTTCCTATATACGATTCCATCTATATCGATGTTAGGCCTTTTGTTGTATGTATCGGGTGTTGGTAATACGACCGCTATCATTGCATTGGTTATCTATGCCTTATTACCGATGGTACGAAATACATTTACTGGTCTTAACCAAATTGATCAAGCTATGTGTGAAGCGGGAATTGCGTTAGGGCTCACGCGGATTCAACGTTTGTGGAATATAGAGATTCCCTTGGCTATGCCGACTATTATGGCTGGTATACGGACTATGCTCGTTATGACCATTGCCTTGACAGGTATTGCATCTTTTATTGGTGCTGGTGGCTTAGGTGTGGCGATTTATAGGGGGATTACAACGAATCAAAGTGCTTTGACAATTGCAGGCAGTCTACTGATTGCCCTATTAGCCATTACCGTTGATGCTCTCTTTTCTCTAGGTGAAAGAGTAACACGTATTAGCCCTCATATGAAGCGCTATACGATTATATTTGTTTCGATTATGACGATAATTGCGATGGGTATAGGTGGCTGGGCTATGTATTGCCATCATGTGAAGACTGATGTTATTCATATTGCAACGAAGCCTATGACTGAACAGCTTATTTTGGGGAATATCTTAAAAGAATTAATCGAGAAGAAGACTGATTTAACCGTAGAGGTTACAGAAGGTGTCGGTGGTGGTACATCAAATATTCAACCAGCTATGCTTTCTGGCCAATTTGATATATATCCTGAATATACTGGTACGGCTTGGTCTGCTGTGCTAAAACGTACAGATACGTATGATGAAAGTCTATTTAATGAGCTTTCACAGGCCTATAAAGAGAAATATAATTTTGAGTGGGTCGGCATGTACGGTTTTAATAATACCTATGGCATAGGAGTGCGTAATGAAATTGCTCAGAGTTATGGCGTAAAAACGTATTCGGATCTTGCTTGTATAGCACCATCCCTAACATTAGGAGGGGAATATGATTTCTTTGGACGTGAAGATGGCTATGCTGGATTACAACGCGTGTATGGCATGAGTTTTAAAGCTACTAAAGATATGGATATAGGGCTAAAATATACGGCTATTGGTCGTGATGAGGTGGATGCAATGCCGATATTCACGACTGATGGTCAATTAAGTATTACACCGATTACGGTGTTACAAGATGATAAACATTTATATCCATCTTATATGTCTGGTAATGTGGTGCGTAGCGAAGTATTGATTGCTCATCCTGAACTGCGCCCTGTATTAGAAAGTTTGAATCATACGATTACAGATCAAGAGATGGCGAAGATGAATTACGCCGTTGAAACGGAACACCAACTGCCAGCTGATGTAGCACATAAATTCCTGGTAGAACGAAATTTGATATAAGGTGAATATAGTTAGAACTAAAGTAAATAAAATTTAATATATGTTGAATATGATTTTATATTGACAATTAATCTCCTTTGATGTAATATAAACATATGAACAGGTATTCATATAAATGAAAATATCTGATGAAAAATGTTTAGGAACATATATAACAAGATATGAAACAAGATATGTCTAATAAGTATTAGAAAAATATTACCTATTAATTTACAATACAGGATAGAAGCTTTAACTATTATCAAAGGAGATATCATGGAAGAAACATTGTTGTTGAAGAATTTGAACTGTCCGAACTGCGCAGCAAAAATTGAAGATCGTATCCGTAAAATGGATGTGGTAGAGACTGCAAATTTCACACTTGCTACACATCAATTAAAATTAACCGGCTCTTGGGAAGACCGTGAAGCTCTCAAACGTGACATTCAAGACATTTGTGATGCCATTGAAGAGGGTGTAACCGTAGCCGATTACGAGCGTAAATCTAAAGCGGCTATGGATGATCATGGTCCTGACCAGGATCGTGGTGGTGATGCTGTAACAATTGCAGTCATCGTAGCAGGCTTGTTATTTATGATTTATGACGTTTTGTCATCCTTTGTCCCATCTATCAGCTTGCCAGAGAGTATTGAGACTCCAATTTACTATGTTGCGTATATTCTTCTTGCGTTCCCAGTATTGCGCATCGCAGGTCGAAATATCTTAAAAGGCCAAGTGTTCGATGAAAACTTCTTGATGTCTATCGCTACATTGGGCGCTATTGCTATCGATGCATTGCCTGAAGCAGTAGGCGTTATCTTGTTCTACCGTATCGGTGAGTTCTTCGAAGAAAAAGCAACTGATCGTAGTCGTACAGAAATCATGAACGCTGTCGATATGCGTCCTCAAGAGGTGCGGGTTGTAGATACAGACTGCGGTGGTGAAATCGTAGTTATGGCTCCTGAAAAGGTTGAAGTAGGCTGGACTATCGAAGTTCGTCCTGGTGATTTAATCCCTCTAGATGGTACAGTTCTTGAAGGTGAAACACGCGTTAATACAGCACCTGTAACAGGTGAGCCTGTTCCTGTTCGCGCCGTACCTGGCACTCAACTTATGTCTGGTTGCATCAACGAATCTGGTCGCATTACGATGCGTGTAGATAAGGTTCTTGAAGAATCCATGGTTACTAAAATTCTTGATGCCGTGGAAAATGCAGCATCTTCTAAACCTAAAATCGACCGTTTCATTACGCGTTTTGCTCGCGTATACACACCAATCGTTGTAGCTCTTGCATTGGCTGTAGCTATCATTCCATCCCTTATTACTGGTGAATGGCATAAATGGATCTACACAGCCTTAACATTCCTCGTTATTTCTTGCCCATGTGCATTGGTGCTTAGCGTGCCACTTGCATTCTTCTCCGGTATCGGCAATGCGTCTAAACACGGTATCTTGCTAAAAGGTGGTCGAGTTATCGAGGCGTTGGCTAATGTGAAAGCAGTAGCTCTTGATAAAACTGGTACTATCACATCTGGTGAGTTCAAAGTTCACAGCGTAGAAACTGTAGGCTCTCATGTAAGTTCCAGTCAATTGTTATCCATGGCTGCAGCTATCGAATCTGTATCTACTCATCCAATTGCAACAAGCATCGTGTCTGAAGCAAAAGATCAAGGCCTTACAGTGGAACCTTCTGATTTCGTTCAAGAGTTAGCTGGTGAAGGTATGGTGGGTATGACTGATGGTCAACAAGTACTTATTGGTAACCGTCGTCTTATGGAACGCTATAATGTTCAAGGCTATCCAACAGAAGCTGCTGAATATGGTACAGAGGTTCTTGTGGCAGAAGGTAATGTATACCTTGGTCGCATCATCATCGCCGATGAAGCGCGTCCTGATTCCGCAGAGGCTATCGCTGATCTTAATGGTCAAGATATTAAAACTGTTATGCTTACAGGCGATGCTGAAGCAAGTGCAAATTACATCGCTAAAGAAACTGGTGTAAGTGCTGTTCGCGCCCAATTGTTACCACAAGATAAATTATCCGTAGTACAAGATATTCGCTCTGAATATGGTCCAACTATGTTTGTAGGGGACGGCATCAATGATGCTCCAGTACTTGCTGGTGCTGATGTTGGTGGCGCGATGGGTAGTGGTGCTGATGCGGCTATCGAAGCGGCAGACGTTGTATTCATGCGTCCGTCCTTGACTGCTATTGCACATATCCTTGACTTGTCCAAGGCGACATTGCGCGTTGCATGGCAAAACGTAGTATTCGCTATTGCTGTAAAAATCCTTATCATGGCACTTGGTCTCATGGGCTATGCATCCATGTGGTGGGCCGTATTTGGCGATACTGGCGTATCCATCCTTTGTATCTTGAACTCTGTTCGTATCTTGCGCCGTAATTAGGTGAAAGCAGAGTTTATAGCTCTGTAGAGGAACGAAATAAATTACATTCTCCTAATCTGAATGATTAGGGCGGATATAAATAACCTCTAGGTTAGTAACTGACTAACTTAGAGGTTATTTTATTGCGTGGATTAAACATTTACGATACTTTTACTATATACATTTGTACATCATAAATAGACATAAAACTGTATATGTATGTTCTAGATACACAAAACTTTCACAATTGAATTGAATAATAGCTATAAAATAGTATATAATTTATTAGATGATTACTATAAATTCGTTGGAAGGAGGGATAGCATGATCACGGTGTACAAACACATAGAAGAAGAGTTAGTTTCAGACAGCACTGTATCAGATGCCACAAAAGGTTCTTGGGTAAATTTGGTGAACCCAGACCCCGATGAGTTATCCCTTATCAATATTTTGACGGAAATCCCAACGGACGTTTTAAAGACCGCTCTCGATATGGAAGAACGTTCTCACGTGGAGTTAGAGGATAACTACATCTTTATCGTTATTAATATTCCGGTTATCCGCGGTAACGATATGTATGATACAGTGCCGCTTGGTATCTTCTTGACGCCAGACTTCTTTATTACGGTCTGCCTCGAAGAATCTGAAGTATTGTATCCGTTCATTTCTAATCAGATTTCTACGTTCTATACATACAAAAAGACGCGTTTCTTGTTCCAAATCTTGTATCGCACAGCAACTATGTTCTTGCGCTACTTGCAACAAATCAACCGCCGTACTGACGATATTGAAGTCCAATTGCGTCATACTACAAAGAATAAAGACTTCTTCCAATTGTTGGAATTACAGAAATCCATGACATACTTTACCTCTGCATTGCGCACAAATGGTACCGTTATGGAACGTCTATTGCGCTTGCGTGGTCATAGCTCCTATAAACACCTCCTCAAAATGTATGAAGAGGATGAGGACTTACTAGAAGACGTTATTATCGAAAATAAACAGGCCATCGAGATGGTTGAAATGTACTCCAATATCTTGATGAACATGATGAACGCCTTTACATCCATTATTTCTAACAACCTTAACTTGGTTATGAAAATGTTGGCTACTTTAACTATTGCGATGGCCGTACCAACCATCGTATTTAGCTTGTGGGGGACAAACGTGCCATTGCCATTCCAAGAAGATCCAAATGGATTCTATGAGGTTGTAGGCATTGCACTACTTTGCTCTATTATTGCCATTATTGGGATGTGGAAAAAAGACTTGTTCTAATATGAGAGTTGTTGAATGCTTAATTCCGTAGCAAATAGATGAAAGCATAATTTGATAGTAAATAGTTGAAAACTTTATTCAACATTAAATACACATGGAAAAAGCTGGCTTTGAGCCAGCTTTTTTCTTGCTCTATATTACGTTGTTGCTTATTGTTAGGCCAATCTGATATAATAATACCGTTATGGAGAGGTGTCCGAGTGGTTTAAGGAGCTGGTCTTGAAAACCAGTGACTCCGCAAGGGGCCGTGGGTTCGAATCCCACCCTCTCCGCCACAATTTAGAAAGCCCTTTAGGTTATGCCTAGAGGGCTTTTTATTGTATTTTGTTAATCTTTGAAGTTTGTAAAATACCCTGTATTTATAGTATGATTACTTTATATGTTTTTATTCTGTAGAAAGGAGCTCGTATGAATCGACTTAGTTTCTCACGAACTCAGATTTTAATTCTTGTCAGCGTGTGGCTAACATTTTTGATTAGCTTTGTTATGCGTTTATCTTGGGCGTCCTTAATGCCTATTGTTAATGAAGCGTTGAGTTTTACGCCTCAAATGGGTACGGCCTATTTATCCGCCTTTTATATGGGCTATGCCATCATGGTTTTACCAGGTGGTATCTTAGCGGATCGCATTGGCTACCGTTATACTATTTTAGTGAGCTTACTTGCCATGGCTGTTATTACGGCATTGATGAGTACCATCGATAATTATACTTATGGTTGGGTATTGCGCTTCTTATTGGGGATCGTATCTGGTCCAGTACAAGCATCTTGTTTAAGTGCTATTGGGGATTATTTTGGTCCTAATCAACGTGGTGCTGCAGTGGGTATCTTTATGTCCTGTACATCCCTTGGGTTGACCACTGTAAACCTTTACGCACCATATGTAGCAACCAATTATGGTTGGCAAAATGCTTTCCTTTTAACAGCTGTATTACCAATCCTTGTTTTCATTCTTAGCTATTTCACGGTTCGTAAACCAAGTGCTGAAATCTTGGCACAACGAGAAGCAGAGGCGAGTGCCACATCTGCTCATGTAGGCGAAAAGACTTCTTTAAAGGAAAATTTGCTACATGTTTTAAAAAATCGCAACATTTGCTGCCTTGCCTTTGCAGGTTTCTTTGCTACAGGTGCTACGTGGGCCGTGGCTCAATGGTCAAATCTGTACATGGTTAAACAGCTCGGCGTTAATGCTATCTATGCAGGTCATGTAATGTCTGCCTTTGGTTTAGCAGCCCTTATTGCAAAGCCGACCATCGGTATCTTGTCGGATATCTTACCGATTAAGAAAAACCATTTAGTAGCGCTTGTTATGTTCTTATTCGCACCAGCATTGATCCTCTTTGCGAGCACTACAAATCCAGATATGCTCTTTATAACAGGTCCAATCCTTGGTATTGGCGCTTTCATGCATAGTGCATTGACCAATGCTCTCGTAATTCAATCCGCAGCACCTCATTTACGAGGTACAACAGCAGGATTTGTAAACTTATTTAACCAAATCGGTGTTATGTTGGCACCTATGATTTTAGGTAGCATGTTAACTGCTACAGGTAGTTATCAATCTGCATTGATGACTCTTGCCATCGCTCCTGTTATTGGTGCTATCGCATTGTTCTTTGTACGTCTTAAATAATGTGAAAGCATTAATATAATACGTTCATCTGACTGTATAGAAACAAAAAGAATATGAAATAAAAGAGACTGAACAGTTCTCCTAAGGTAAGGAGCTATTCAGTCTCTTTCGTTTTTATATTAGTTATATTGCCTATGGTTTTTGTGGTGCGTGATAGTCCGGTTGCGGTCTCCATTCACTCATAGGTGTATTAGGATCTGGCATATCTTGATTTTGAATATCAAGAATCCAGTCACTCGGTCTTGGCCCTTGAGGCGGTGGTGGTGGGACAGGACCATATACACCTAGTTTAGATGGTGTTAACCGTGGTTGATTAGAAGTGTAAGGTGATTCTAATTGGTTTAGCGGTTTGTATACGCCTGGTGGTGGTTGAACACC
>NZ_CALJSP010000145.1:0-3054 GCF_937975875.1 Veillonella dispar
AGGAAGAAAAGAAACTTAGATAAATATTTTAAAAAAGGCAACAGCTCATCCTGAATATATTGTGCCATCATCTCCAACACAACGGGTAGGCATGAAGGTGGAAGGTTCTTTTGAAAAGGTCGTCCATGGCCGCCCTATGTTGAGCTTATCTAATGTATTTAGTGCTGATGAAGTACGTGCATTTGCTAGTCGTGTAGAGAAGGAATTAGGTCATAAGCCTTCTGCTTATGTGGTAGAACTTAAAATCGATGGTTTAGCTGTTAATTTGCACTATGAGAACGGCATGTTTGTACGTGCCGTAACACGTGGTGATGGTCGCGTTGGTGAAGACGTAACTGCTAATGTGCGTACTATTAAATCCATTCCTTTATATCTAGAGGATGCGCCAGAATTTATCGAGGTTCGCGGTGAAGCGTATATGCCTCATAGCGAATTTAAACGTATAAATGAAGAACGTGATGAAGAGGGCTTGCCTACCTTCGTAAATCCTCGTAATGCAGCAGCTGGTTCTTTGCGTCAGCAAGATCCTGCCATTACAGCTAGTCGTAATTTAGCATTCTTTGCCTATGCAATCGGTTCTGAAGTGGGGGCTAATATTCATAGCCAAGAGGAATTGCTACAAAGTCTAGAAACGTTTAAGTTTTCTGTAAACCCTCATTACCGCGTATGCAAAACAATTGACGAGGTCATAGAGGCTATTAATTATTGGGGTGAAAAGCGCCATGAGTTGCCATACGATACAGATGGTATGGTAATTAAGGTCAATAGTTTTGATGACCAAGAGGTACTTGGCAGTACTGCGAAGGATCCTAAGTGGGCTACAGCTTACAAATATCCGCCAGAAGAGGTAGAGACCATTCTTAAGGATATTACTATTAATGTGGGGCGTACGGGGGTTCTTACTCCAACTGGTGAATTGGAATCTGTATTCGTATCCGGTACAAATGTAAGTCGTGTTACATTACATAATCAAGACTTCATCAATGAAAAAGATATTCGCATTGGTGACCACGTTATCATTCACAAGGCGGCTGAAATTATTCCAGAAGTTATCCGCGTAGTTCCTGAAAAACGAACTGGTTCTGAGGTGCCTTTCACAATTCCTAATACATGTCCTGTATGCGAATTTCCTGCAGTTCGACGTGAAGGTGAAGCCGCTGTTCGTTGTACCAATAAACATTGTCCTGCCATTGAAAAGGAACAAATTATCCATTTTGCATCTCGCGATGCTATGAATATAGATGGCCTTGGTCCTAGCATTGTAGAAAACTTGATTAATAATAAGTTAATTGCTAATGTGGTTGATTTATATCATTTAACAGTAGAACAATTAGTTACTATGGATCGGATGGGTAAGAAATCTGCAGAGAATTTGGTGAAAGCTATCGCAGACTCTAAAACTCGTGGATTAGACCGCGTATTGTATGGCCTCGGTATTCGCCTAATTGGATCTAAAGCAGCCGGCACAATTGCTAACGTTGTGAAATCTATGGAACGATTCTTGACAATTACTAAAGAAGAATTGGTGGCGGTAGAAGAAATCGGTCCTACAATGGCAGATAGTATTGTTGAATACCGTCAAGATCCTGCTCATGTAGAAATCATTGAAGGTTTAACAGCGGCAGGACTTAAGATGACTGTAGATGTTGTTGAAGCAGCAGGCAACCAAATGGAAGGCGAAATCGTCGTTCTCACAGGTAAACTTGAAATTATGGGCCGCAGTGAGGCTGGTAAGATTCTTGAAGCTCATGGGGCTAAGGTGACAGGTTCCGTCTCTAAGAAAACAACCCTTGTTATTGCTGGCGAAGACAGTGGTAGTAAGCTTACTAAAGCAAATGAATTGGGTATTCGTGTTATGAATGAAGAAGAGTTTGTAGAACTATTAAAAGAATTAGGAGAAGTTAATTAATTTTTTGATGGGGCCCGTTAGCTTTTCTATAAATTAGTCCCATCAAAAAATTGTATCCTTTATAAAATGAAGCCCAAAATAATCATAATATATAAATTATGGCTATTTTGGGCTTTAAATAGTTAGAACTTCTGATTTAGGGCAGGTGGATTAAAATACTTATTATATGATTTATAAAATGTAAACATAGCTGCTGTATATGCTGGAGAGAGAAGTGTAGGAGTAGTTATACTTTCAGAATAAGGCGTAATAGATATTGCTGTACCATCAAAATTATATATTTGCATAGAATTTATTCGATATTTTACACCTGCATCTTTTAAGATTTTATTTGTAAACTCAGTTTTATTTTCACTTTTTTCTAAAGTAGAACTTACATTATTATTGTAGTCATAGAAATATGTACTATTTAATTGAGCTATTGCATTATTTCTATAGTCAACCAAATATAGTGAGGAATTTATAACGTAATATGGAGGCGCATATCTTATAACATTTATACTGTTTATATCAATATAGCCATCTCCCTTATTATCAGCATATATGTATTTAAATTTTGATGGATTATCTTTTATTTCTTGGAGAGAAATAGCGTTAGTTGTTAGTGGAAGTAAAATTAAAAATATAGCAAATAAAAATTTAATCATAATATTACGGTACTCCTTAATGAAACTTAGAATTTTTGGATCTTTGAAGGTAAGTTAAAATACATATTATAAGATTTATAAAAAGAATACATCGCTGATTCATATGCTGGTGACAATATTTTAGGAATTTTCGGCCCTTTGTTAGTTGTAATTGGTCCTTCATATAATTCACCATTGTAATTATAAATAGTTAGAATATTTGTCTGATATTTAACACCAGCATATTTTGTAACTTGATTACCAAATTCTGCTTCTGAATGAGTTTTATTTAATAAGACTGAAACATTATTACTATAGTCATAAAAGTATGTATTATCTAGTTCTGAAATTACATTATATTGATAGGAAACCAAATAAGCTGTAGATTTTATAATATAATAAGGTGGAGCATATCTAATAACATTAATAGAGTCATTATTAACATATTGATCACCTAAACTATCAGAGTATACTAGTTTATACTTAATAGGATTATTTCTTAATTCATTTAATGATATA
>NZ_CALJSP010000146.1:0-10895 GCF_937975875.1 Veillonella dispar
GGCAACTGTAGCTGATAAATTATACTTAACTATTAGTGGTGTTACCATTGAATTAAAATCCCAGGAGGTTCATATAAATGGCTAAGAAAATTATGTTCCAAGGAACAAGTTCCAATGTAGGTAAAAGTATTTTATGTACTGCATTATGCCGCATCTTTTATAGAAGAGGTTTTAAAACTGTTCCTTTTAAAGCTCAAAATATGGCCCTCAATTCGTATGTCACTAAATGGGGGGATGAAATTGGTCGTGCTCAAGTAGCGCAAGCTGAGGCTGCAGGCATAGATCCAATTGTTCAAATGAATCCTGTTTTATTAAAACCTACAGGCAATCAATCCTCTCAAGTGGTATTAATGGGCAAGCCGGTTGGCGTCTATAGTGCTAAAGAATACCATACAAAATATTCTTTAACCGCCCTTGATAAGGTAAAAGAATCTATCGACTTCTTGGATTCTAACTTCGATATGATGGTTATTGAAGGAGCAGGTAGCCCTGCAGAGGTAAACCTTAAAGCTAATGATATCGTAAATATGCGCATTGCTAAGATGACTCAAGCTCCTGTATATCTCATTGCTGATATCGACCGTGGTGGTGCTATTGCATCTATCGTTGGTACTTTGGAATTATTAGAACCAGAAGAACGAGATCTTATTAAAGGTATTGTTATCAATAAATTCCGTGGTGATATTAAATTATTAGAACCTGCACTTACATTCATCGAAGAAAAAACAGGTAAAAAGGTAGTAGGTGTTATCCCTGCTATTGAAAACCTTGATATCGATGAAGAGGACTCTGTGGCATTAGAAAATAAACGCAACAGTGGTGCAAAAGAGATTCAAGTAGTAGTTATGCAAACACCTAAAATTTCTAACTTTACGGACTTTGATGCATTGAATTATGAACCAGATGTATCTGTTCGTTTTGTGGGTCCTGGAGATGTTATTGGCAAGCCGGACTTAATCATTTTACCTGGTTCTAAAAATACACTAGCAGACCTAACATATCTTCGTAATTCTGGCTTTGCTGATGAAATAAAGCAGCTTGCTGAACAAGGCACACCTGTTATCGGTGTATGTGGTGGCAATCAAATGTTAGGTAAAACAATATATGATCCGCATCATATGGAAGGTGATATTGAAGAAGTTGAAGGCCTTGGTTTAGTAGATTCCTCCACCACAATGAAGGATCAAAAAACTACACACCAAGTAGAATTTAATGTATCTAACCTTCAGTTTTTAAATGGTACATTTACAGGTGAAAAGTTAGTAGGCTATGAGATTCATATGGGGGATACTACGCCATTAGTAGATACCGTGAGCCGTTGTTTCACTATTACGAGCCGCAGTGAAGAGGCGGTCAATGTAATTGATGGCTTTATCGATGGCAATCATCAAGTAATGGGCACATATATTCACGGTGTATTTGATAATGATGAATTTAGACGCTTTATTATCAATCAGTTACGCGAACGTAAGGGGTTAGAACCATTAGATGTAGTATTCCATTATTTTGATCACAAAAATGCAGCTTACAATCGATTAGCTGATATTGTAGAAGAACACTTAGATATGGATTATATTATGTCTACCTTGGGTTAGTAGGGGAGATGTATGGAACATTTAACAATTTTACATTGGTTTACAAAGTATAGCTTTGTATGTATTCCAATCTTAGCATTTATATTGGATTTGCTTATTGGAGATCCCAATAGTAAATACCATCCTGTGGCTATAATTGGCCGTATTATATCCTTTTTCGAGGCAGTTCTATATAAAGATACTGATAATGATACAAAAAAACTATGGTACGGCGGTATTGCAGTAGGTTTAATCCTTGTTTCTGTATATATTATAGTGTCTTTGATTCTTTGGCTTGGTGGCGTAGTTGATGAATGGGTAGAATACGCTCTTGAAGTAATTATTCTTTACATTGCTATATCTCCACGCTCACTAGCTGGTGCTGGTTTTACTATTAGCCAATTAATTAAGCAAGATAATATTGAAGAAGCTCGCAAGCGATTATCTTGGATTGTAGGGCGCGATACAGAAGAATTAGATGAAAGCGAAATTACACGAGCTACTGTAGAGACCATTGCAGAAAATACAGTAGATGGCATTATTGCGCCTTTATTTTTCTTCATCATCGGCGGTCCAATGGGGGCAATTCTATATAGAACTGCCAATACTATGGACTCTATGCTGGGCTATAAAAATCAAAAGTATATGTACTTTGGTCGTGTAGCTGCCCGCTTTGATGATGTACTCAACTGGATTCCTGCACGAATTACCTTTATATTATTAATTATTTCTGCATTCTTTTTACGTTTTGACGCAAAGAAAGCTCTCCAAATTGGCTTGCGTGATGCTAATAAGCATCCAAGTCCTAATGGCGGCTATGCAGAAGCACCAGTTGCAGGTGCTTTACATATTCGTTTAGGTGGTTACAATCAATATTTCAAGAAAATGACCTTCCGTGAATACATGGGGGATCCTATTGAAAAATTAAATCGCAACCATATTACACGCACAATTTATATGATGTATTTTACGACTATACTAATGGTTATTATTAGTACAGCCATTACTTATGGGATGAATGTATAATGACACCTTTTTTCATAGCATTACAGTTTTTAACACGTTTAAAGATCGTTAATCAAACAGAATGGTCTGTAGACGACTTTGGTAAATCCGTTGTGGCCTTTCCTTATGTAGGCTTAATTATTGGCCTTATCTTGGCATTATTGTATGGTATATTATCACCGTTTATTCCGTTGGTTCCGTTGATGTTAATCATCGTTATAGCGGAATTCTTGATTACTGGTGGTCTCCATGCTGATGGTTTAATGGATACAAGTGATGGTCTATTTTCAGGACGTGAACGGGAACGTAAGCTGGAAATTATGAAAGATAGCCGTATAGGCTCTTTTGGTGTTGTTGCTTTTGTATTTGTTACACTTTTGAAATGGCAATTATTAACGGCCATTCCTACAGCGGAATTTATTCCTATGGCATTGATTATGATGCCATTAATGAGCCGTTGGTCCCTTGTATTGAGTATCAGATCTTATCCGTATGCGAGAAAAGAGGGAATGGGTGCTGCCTTTGCTAACTTAGCTCCAAAGCATGTTATTACGTACAATACAATTTCAACGTTCTTTATGCCTATTGTTATATTAATAATCGGTACGATTTTGTATACCCTTTTATATGGCGCATATTCTATATTCTCTGTAGCTGATGTTGGATATGTTGTAGGACTAGGTGTATTAGTCTATGCTACCTTAGGTATTTTCCAAATCAATATTGTAAGCATGATAATTACCTATATTATCAATCGTTTGCTTAATCGTTATATTGTTAAGCAACTTGGTGGTACTACTGGTGACACATATGGATTTGTTGTAGAGGTTACAGAGGTATTATTACTCTTTGTATATATCATTATCTTGTCCATATTATCTGCTACTGTCGCATCCAATACGACTATGTTTTAATAACGTTCTGCCTAATGGCTTCTTATAAGTTACTATTTTTATTTAATGTGAAAGGAGTTCAATGTGACCTATTATGTAAGAGCCCCAGGTACATGTGGGGAATTTCTACAAGGTTCTATTAATGGTCAGTCATTCTTAGTGACTTGTCCTATTAATCGATACTCCTACGCATTAAGTAATGTAACACATCCGTTTTCACAGCACTATTGTGCATTACAGCCTAAGTCTGCGAAGGCAAGAGAATTAGTACAGCGATTATTACAAAAAAATAATAAAAACCAAGCTTGTCCACCTGTATATGTACGTTCTGACATCATACAGGGTAAGGGGATGGCCTCAAGTTCTGCGGATATTTCTGTGACGGCTATGGCAACAGCATTAGCCATGAATTATGATCTATCACTAAAGGAATTAGAGCAAATTTGCTTATCTGTAGAGCCTACAGATGCTTCATTTTATCAAGGTGTTACTCAGTTTGATTATATAAAAGGCACTATTTCCCAACCACTAGGCATGTGTCCTCCATTGAAAATCCTTGTATTTGATGAGGGTGGGAGTATAGATACGATTTCTTTTAATCAACAAGTAGATTTACAAACTAAGATTTTAGAAAAAGAATCAATCATAGAAGAGTCACTTGATTTATTCAAACGGGGATTGAATACACATGATATAAATTTAATAGGTCAAGCAACTACATTAAGTGCCTTTGGTAATCAACGTATATTGTATAAATCGAATTTATATGATTTTCATGATATTGGTAATTACTACAATAGTGTTGGTACAATCATAGCTCATAGTGGGACCATTATGGGCCTTTTATTTCCAGTAGATTATGGGCGAATTGATGATTGTAAACAAGAGATTATGCGTAAATTACCACAGTTATCCTATGTGGATACTGTAGAAACAACAAACGAAGGATTGACCTATATCAAACGATAATATATTTAATAGAAAGAGAATCGAATGTCTAAGATACATGGGGGCAATATATTTCAGTTTGCCCATGAACAACGAATTGAACCATATGAGGTAATTGATTTTAGCGCTAATATTAATCCTCTTGGACCTAGTCAACGTGGATTGGATGCATTAAATAATCAATTACGTTATATTTCTCATTATCCAGATGCTACAAATGATGATGTGTTAAATGCTATTGCTGATACATATGGAATGGATAAGAATCAAATTATAGTCGGCAATGGTGCAGCTGAGTTATTGTATGCCATTTGTCGGTTACCTGGATATACTGGTGCGTTTGTACCAGCACCAGGATTTTCTGAGTATAAAGAGGCTCTTGAAGCAAGTAAGATTCCTGTACGTGATATTTTTTATCGCCCTCGGGAAGATGATAATGGAAAACCTTATTTTGAGGTACCATATTTGGCATTAGAAACCTTTGCAGCTGAACTAAAAGGGCAAGATGGTCGCATCATTGTATTTTTAGGTAATCCTAATAATCCAGATGGTACATTACTTGATAAAGATCATATTCGCACTGTAGCGAGCATGTTGAAAGATGCAAATAGCTTACTTGTTATAGATGAATCATTTATCGATTTTGTTGGAAATGATCCATTACAAGATAATGAGCATTCTATGCGCTCTTTAGTAAATGAATTCGATAATGTCATCGTGGTTCATTCTTTCACAAAATTTTATGCTGTACCAGGCCTTAGAATTGGTGCTGCTTATGGTAACGAAAAATTAATTAGTCAACTACATCAATATATTCCTAGTTGGTCTGTAAATACATTAGCCCAAGCTTATACAGAGGCTGCTTTGAATGATGTTGATTATATAAAAAGAACAAAGCAAAAATTAAATGAGGAAAGAGCATTCATGTATGATGCATTAGATGTGATAGAGGGGATTACCGTATATCCACCTTCCGCCAATTTTATCTTGTTCAAAGTAAATCATGACGGCATTACAGCTAACACCATTAATGAAAATCTGAAGAAATATAATATGATCGTACGCAATTGTGATACTTATGTAGGTCTCAATAATCAATGGGTACGTATTGCTATTAAAGATCATGATACTAATATCAAATTAGTAGAGAAACTAACAGATATTTTGAAAGTATAGGAAGATTATGAAGACATTATATATTGTGCGCCATGGCGAAACTGATTGGAATAAAATGGGGAAATATCAAGGCATTACAGATGTTCCTCTAAATGAAAACGGTTTAAATCAAGCTAAAGCCTGTGGTGAAGCTCTTAAAGATATTACCTTTGACCGTATATTATCCAGTGATTTAAGCCGTGCTTTGGTTACAGCTGAAACTATTAGAGGTAATCGCACTACACCTATTACAGTGGATAAACGATTACGAGAGCTTAATTTTGGTGACTGGGAAGCTATGCTATTCTCAGATATCGAATCACGCTGGCCGGGCCTAATTGATGAGATGTATTTGAGACCTCATCTTGTAAAAGTTCCAAATGGAGAAAGCTTTAAAGATTTACAAGATCGAGCATGGGCAGGTCTTGAAGAATTCCTCAATGAAAATGATGAAGAGGAAACACTTTTAGTTGCATGTCATGGTGGAACTATTCGAACATTATTATGTAAATTACTAGACATTTCAATTAGTCATTGTTGGAATTTCAGCCAAGGTAATACGGCTATTAACCGTATTTTCTATAATGGTATGGGCGAATATGATCATAATATTTTGAATTTGCTCAATGATACGGCCCATGTTGAGTTACTACAAGGACATGTATAATGCGACTCGATAAATTATTAGCTAATAAAGCCTTTGGTAGTCGAAAAGAGGTTCATCAACTCATAAAGGATCAAAGAGTTACCATTAATGGTGAAGTAGCAAGAAAAAAAGATATTCATGTAGATATTGAGTCTGATGTCATTGCAGTTGATGATCAAATTGTTAATACCAAACAACATTACTATGTTAAATTTCATAAGCCTAAAGGCTATGTTACTGCTGTAGATGATGCAAGTCATCCTGTCGTAATGGATTTATTGCCCCCTGAATATATAAAAATGGGCGTGGTCCCTGTTGGAAGATTAGACAAAGATACAGAAGGCCTACTTTTACTTACCAATGATGGTGTTTGGGGACATTCTATTATTAATGGCAATAAGCACGTAGCAAAGGTATATTACGTAGAATTCGAAGGTGAGTTAACCGAAGATGGAATTCAACGTATTACAGAGGGTATCATTCTAGGAGATGGAACCCATTGTAAGCCCGCTTTAATTGATATTTTATCTCCCAAATCTGTACATATCACAATTGAAGAAGGTAAATATCATCAAGTAAAACGTATGATTGGCGCTGCTGGTGGAACTGTTACCTACTTAAAGCGTTTAACTATAGGTCATATAGATTTAACCGGTATTGAAGAGGTTGGTTCTGTACAGGACTTATCTCCAGATGATATAGAGGCTTTTAAAAAATAGCATAAAATTCTATTCAATATAGGTATTTTATGGTAAGATTAATTGTACTTTATAGACTAGGAGCATGATTATGAATGGATTAAATCTGCTACAACAGTATATTAAAGAGCAAGAATTAACAGGCGTCATTTTGATGAGCCCTATAAATTTACATTATTTTGCTGGTTTTACTGGTACAACAGGGTTTGCTATCATTACACAAGATAAGGCCTTTATGATTACCGACTTCAGATATACTGAGCAAGCTACAAAACAATGTGAAGGGTATACAGTCATTCAATATGAATCTTCTGTTATGGATACTCTTGTAGACATATTCAATGAGCATCATATTCACGAAGGTTTATTTGGTATTGAAGGCAAACAAATGCCTGTTGATACATACGAAACCTTATGTGATACATTAGATGAACGCTTTAATTTTACGTCTATCAATTTTGCTAAACTACGAGCAGTTAAGCGTGAAGATGAATTGGAATTATTGCGTAAAGCAGCTAACATTGGTGATGAAGCTTTCGCCGCATTGCTACCACAACTAAAGGTAGGAATGACTGAAAACGAAGCACGTATCATATTAGAATCAGAAATGTTAAAACGTGGTTCTGAGGAACCTTCCTTTGCAACTATTGTAGCTTCTGGTAATCGGTCTAGTATGCCTCATGGTGTAGCCAGTGATAAGGTCATCGAAGCAGGTGATTTTGTTACCTTTGACTTTGGTGCCGTATATAAGGGTTATCATTCCGATATGACTAGAACTATTGTAATGGGGCCTGCCTCTGAATTACAAAAGAAGTTATATAGTATAGTTTTAGAAGCACAAAAACGTGGCGTAGCTGCAGTTCGAGCTAGTATAACTGGCAAAGAACTTGATGCAGTATGTCGTGATTATATTAAAGAACATGGATATACCAAGGAATTTAATCATGGTACTGGTCATGGCGTAGGTCTTGAGATTCACGAAGAACCAGTAGCGAATACTAAATCCGATACGGTATTTACAGAAAATATGATCATTACGGTAGAGCCTGGCATTTATATTACAGGTACTATCGGATTGAGAATAGAGGATAGTGTCATCGTCAAATCTGACGGCTATGAGGTGTTGACACATAGTCCAAAAGAGTTAATTGAAATAGGTATTTAGAAGGAGAAGAGTTAGATGATTTCCAGTAATGATTTTCGTCCAGGTGTAACCGTTGAAATCGACGGTAATGTATGGCAAGTAGTTGATTTCCAACACGTTAAACCAGGTAAAGGTGCTGCATTCGTACGTACTAAAATGAAAAATTTGCAAACTGGTTCTGTAGTAGAGCGTACTTTCAATGCAGGTGAAAAAGTGCCTAAAGCACATGTTGATCGTCGTCGTATGCAATATTTGTACGAGTCTGATGGCTCTTACACATTCATGGATAACGAAACATATGATCAAGTTGAACTTAACCTTGAACAATTAGGTGATGCTAAAAACTTCCTTCTTGAAAATATGGAAGTATCCATCATGTTCTTCCAAGGTATCGTTATCGGTATCGATTTACCTGTAGCTGTTGAACTTCGCGTAGTTGAAACAGATCCTGGTATCCGTGGCGATACTGCTACTGGTGGTAACAAACCAGCTGTATTGGAAACAGGCTACACTGTAAAAGTACCTCTCTTCATTGAAGTAGATGATGTACTTCGTATTGATACTCGTACAGGTCAATACATCGAACGTGCCTAATACGTATTGATATGTATTGGGGCAAGATCTTTTCATGGAATCTTATTCCCCATATATCCTAACATTTGCACTGTAAGCACTTGTCGTCTATGTAATTATATATAGGGACAAGTGCTTTTTTTGAAAGAGGCCAGTATGACCAAGAAAAATACTGAACTAGAGTCGGGTAAAATTAAGATTAGTGAAGATGTATATGCTACGATTGTCACCATGGCAGCACTTGAAACAAAAGGTATACATCATATGAGCTCCACCTTTAATGATGGTGTTAATACCTTCTTTAGACGTAAATCTGATCATGAAGGTGTAAAAATATCATTTAATGATGAAGGTGCTATTTCCGTTACATTATATGTGTGTATTCAATATGGATATCGTATTCCTGATGTGGCCTTACGTTTACAAGAACGTATAAAAACAGCTTTAGTTTCTTATACAGAAATTGAAGTACAAACCATTGATGTAGTGGTACAAGACATTGTATTTGATGATTTAGTAACACCATCACAGCCTTAGGAGGGTATCTATATGAGTTCAGACAATCAATTAAACTACGGATTAGATATGGATACCATAGATATTGCAGACTCTGTCATCATTGATGTAGCAACAAAAACATTGGCTACGATTCCAGGTATTCATTCTTTAAGCCCTCGCTTTTACGATGAATTAGTAGAGGGAATTACACATGCCTTTGGTCAACGCAGTTTACCAGGTATCAATGTTAAACATCGTAAAGGCTTTATTGAAATCAATATTTATATTAAAGCATTGTATGGATACAATCTAATTGAATTATCCAAACAATTGCAGTTAGAAATCAAACAAACCTTAAAAAATATGCTTGATCTTGACCATGTTAAGGTAGATGTACATATTGAAGGTATTGTTAAAGAAAAGGAGCCAACTCTACATGGTAATTAAGCGAAATCGACGTGAAGCACGTCAATACGCATTTCAAATGTTATATGCTAATGAATTTCATGCTGATCAAAATGATGTGCAGTTTCCAGAAGGGCACATACATAAATCGATGGATAAAGCCTATGCTAATAGCATTATAAATGGTGTATTATCCGCTTCTGAAACTATCGATGCTACATTACAACCATTCTGTAAATCACGTAAAGTTGAAAACTTGGATAAAGTTGACCGTGCTATTTTACGTATTGCTCTATGGGAAATGACAAATGAAGCTGATCCTTTGGAACCATCTATAGCTATCAACGAAGCTATTCAATTGGCTAAGGATTTTGGTTCTGATTCTTCCTATAAATTAATTAACGCAATTTTAGATGCATATAATAAGAGTAAATAATGAAACGATATTACTTGGGCATTGATACTAGTTGCTACACTACAAGTTGTGCCATTATAGATAGCGACTTTCACATAGTTGGTGAAGCTCGCAAAATCTTAGAGGTCAAACAAGGTGAGCGAGGACTACAACAATCAAATATGGTCTTTCAACATACTAAGGCATTGCCTAAGTTGATATCTGAATTGCCACAACTTCCAATCAGTGGTATTGGTGTTAGCGGTTTTCCTAGACGGGAAGAAAATTCCTATATGCCTGCTTTTATGGTGGGGCTAGGATACGGACAGTCTCTTAATCATTTGATGAATGTACCGCTACACGTTTTCGCACACCAAGAAAATCATATTTTAGCAGCACTACGAGAATTAAAAACAATTCCCAGTGAACCATTCTTAGCACTTCATTTATCAGGTGGTACTACGGAGCTCGTGTATTGTCATTATAAAGGTGAAGGCATTTTTGATTCTCATATTATCGGTGGTTCTAAGGATTTACAAGGCGGACAATATGTGGATCGGATTGGTGTAGCTATGGGCTTGCCATTTCCAGCAGGGAAGCATCTTGAAGCATTAGCATTACAAACTACCGAATATGAACCGTTGCCATCTTCGGTAAAAGAAGGTTGGATTAGCTTTGCTGGCCCATGTAGTGCGGCTATGCGACGAATTACAAACTCTATGAATGATATAGATAAGTCTAATTTGGCGAGAGCTGTATTCACCTCCATAGGAAATGCATTAGAAAAAATGATTACCTATCATTTACAAAATAAACCGGTTCAAACATTAATTGCCGTTGGTGGTGTAATGAGCAATAGCTTACTTCGTCATCGTATGGAGCAGTATTGTAGACGTAACCATCTTACATTACATGTAGCAAAGCCACAATTTTCTGTTGACAATGCCACTGGCAATGCTTTT
>NZ_CALJSP010000147.1:0-10909 GCF_937975875.1 Veillonella dispar
CTGTGGTAGCCCAAAATACGACGGGCGTACATCATGTAGAACATCTGTCGCTAGAGAGTATTGACCGACAATTACACGATGTATATTCTGACATTGAACCTCAAGCCGTTAAGACGGGCATGATTGCCTTGCCGGAGATGATGGATCTTATCTATCCTTATGTGAGTAAACAAATTCCTTATGTAATGGATCCCGTTATGATTGCCACTAGCGGTGACCGACTCGTATCAGATGAGGCAGTAAATTTCTTAAAATCCAAACTCATTCCGACGTCTACCGTGATTACACCAAACCGTAGTGAGGCTGAGGTCTTAGCGGACATGTCTATTGATTGTGAAAGTGACATAACAACGGTGGCGAATCGTATCTTACAGGACTTAGGACCTCAAGTAGTTATCATTAAAGGCGGTCACATCGGTGAAGATGCAACGGATTATGCTTTCACTAAAGATGGTAGCATCCGTACTTGGACAAGCCCTAAATATGATACGGTACATACTCATGGAACGGGCTGTACCTTCTCTGCAGTGATTACGGCGGAGCTCGCTAAAGGGCGTGACGTAATGGATGCCATTGGTATTGCGAAGAATTATATCGCTCTTGCTATTAAGCACAATCCAGCGCTAGGACACGGCTGTGGCCCTGTTAATCATATGGCCTATGGTTTATTGGCGAATGGACCTGAAACGATGGATGAGCTATTAAAAGATAACTAGAGGAGATATTTGTATGACCTATGAAAACCCTTATATGAAAGGCCGAACTTGGCCTGAACTAAATATATTAGAGACCTTGCGTCAGAGAAATCCTCTTGTTATTTGCATTACTAATGATGTGGTACGTACCTTTACGGCCAATGGTTTACTAGCCATTGGTGCATCGCCTGTGATGAGCGAATGCAGTGAAGATTTAAAAGACCTCATCGTTCATGCATCGGCTTTACTCATCAATATTGGAACGCTTACGCCAGATAAGGTTAGTTACTATAAAGAAGCCATAAAACTAGCGAAGACACATGAGGTGCCAGTTGTACTAGATCCAGTAGGGTGTCATGCGGGAGCTTACCGATTGTCGGTAGTCTTAGATTTAATTAAGACTGGTAATATCTCTTTATTACGAGGTAACCAAAGTGAAATCAAAGCTATTTATGATGCTTTAAGTCCCGATGATACGGCTAATAATTCTACTACCGGCAAAGGTGTAGATGGGGCGCAAGTTGAGGATAGTGCTGTTATTGCCTATCGTCTAGCACGCCTTATTAACTGCCCGGTAGTAACAACGGGAGAAGAGGATTATATTTCCGATGGAATTCGGGTATTTGCAGTACCACATGGACACTCTGTCATGACAGCTGTGACAGGCACAGGCTGTTTATTAGGCGCCGTACTAGCAGCCTTCTTTAGTGCCTATTATCCATGTAAAGATAGCGTATCTATCGGTGAATTTCTCGCTTATGCATTGGCTTACTATGGCTTGGCCGGTGAAAGTGCAGTACAGGTGAGCGGTGTAAAACCTGGTAGCTTTAGTACGGCATTTATGGATGCTTTATATACACTAGATGATGCGGTGCTTATGGCTGAAAACCGTATAGGTCCTGTAGTTGTGCCAGATCAATTACAAGTATATTTTATTGGTGGCACTCAAGATGTAGGTCTTAATGAAAATCGCTTGCTAAGTGTCGTAGAAGAGGCTTGTCGAGGTGGTGTGACCTGTTTCCAATTCAGAGAAAAGGGCATGGGCACCTTAGAAGGACAACAGAAATTAGAATTAGCTCAACAATTACAACAAATCTGTGCGAAGTACAATGTACTCTATATTATCAATGATGATGTAGACCTAGCAGTGGCAGTTAATGCCGATGGCGTTCATGTAGGGCAGGAGGATATGCGCCTTGAAGAGGTACGTAATCTTGTAGGCCATAAGGCCGTTGGTATCTCTATTCACTCTATAGAGGAATTACATAAGACGGATGTAGTCTACGCTGATTGTGTAGGTGTAGGTCCTATGTACGCCACAAGTAGTAAACCTGATGCACAAGAACCATGCGGACCAAATCGAATTAGTGAACTTCAAGCAGAAGGCTTAACACTACCATGTGTTGGTATAGGGGGCATTACCTTAGATAATGCAAAACCTATACTAGAAGCAGGAGCCTGTGGTGTTGCCATCATATCTGCTATAGCCCATGCAGATAATCCTTATGAAGCAGCCCAACAGTTTAAGCATTTAGTAGATAGAGCACAACCTTAATAGCAAATAGAACACAAAAAAAGACGATGACTTAAGTCATCGTCTTTTTTGTTAAGGAAGTTGTTAGTACTTACTGTAAGAATATATTGTACTTACAGGTATGTTTAATATAAATCTGTACTTACAGGTTGTTAGTTTAGTTAGTGTCGTACTTACAGATTAGATGGATTCCACGAAACGGTGGAAGAAAGCTTGTGGGTGAGCACATACTGGGCAAAGTTTTGGAGCTTCTTCACCAACATGTACGTAACCGCAGTTAGCACAGATCCAAGCAACTGGTTCGTCGTTGCGGAATACTTTGTTACCAGATACTTGAGCTGCTAATGCAAGGTAACGAGCTTCATGACGAGCTTCGATTTTACCAACTTCGCGCATTTGGTAAGCGATTTTAGCAAAGCCTTCTTTTTCAGCTTCGTCAGCGAAATCTTTGTACATTGTAGTGTGTTCGTAGTTTTCGCCAGCTGCTGCATCACGAAGGTTAGCTTCGATATCGGAAGATACGTCGCCACCATGAAGAGCTTTGAACCACAATTTAGCATGTGCAGATTCGTTGTGAGCTGTTTCTTCGAAATAATCAGCGATTTCGTTCATGCCAGCTTTACGAGCTGCTGCTGCGTAGAAAGTATATTTTTGGAATGCTTGGGATTCGCCAGCGAATGCTGCTTGAAGATTTTTTTCAGTGTTAGAACCTTTTAATTCTGCCATTTTAATACTCCTTTGTACTTACGATAAATTTCAAATTTGTTACTTAACTATATATTCATAACCACTTGGTTGTGAATGCAAATAATAGAATACTTATTCTACAATTTTCGTGGGCGACTTCGCCTTAGTAAGAAAACTTATTCTTAGATTAAATAGACACTTGCCTAACTTTTAAAATAGTACTTACTGATTTGTGTTTTTCGGCACTTGCCGTCTTAACAGTTTTATATACAATGTGCTATCCGTATACTTAACGAATAATCATTGTTGACTATATTGTAACATACTAAATGAGAAATGCAAGTGTTTTTGTAAAATTTATTTCGAAAATTTTCTAAATGATAAATATTATCAATGTAGTAAAAATGCGGTTTCTTAAAGACTGAATAGTATAGGATTTGTAAAAATAGCCGATTTTGATATTGAGAATGATAACTAAATGAAAAATCATTATTGATTAGATATTGATAACCTTTTCGTTAAATGTACTAATAACTACCCATAAAATGACTATATAACTATAGAATTATGATATATTTATAGAACTCTGTATTTCTTGTATAATAAGTATATAAATACTGAACGTTGTAAAAGGAGGCGCTATGGCATTTGTTAGATATTACGTAGGCGATGTGGTAAAGATGAAAAAGTCACATCCTTGCGGCAGTGATGAATGGGAAGTCAAACGGATTGGCACAGATTTCCTCATTGTATGTAATGGCTGTGGTCATCAACTGTTGATGCCGCGCCCAAAATTTGAAAAGGCAGTTAAGAAAATCGTGTCTAGATTGCCAGAGAATGAATAAGGGGGACGTATGGTACGACTCACTGATTACGTAACAAGTGGGGGCTGTGCATGTAAGATTGGGCCTCATATATTAAATCGCGTATTAAAAGCGGTGACTCCTGTTACTAATGAACATGTATTAGCAGATATGACGGGTGCTGATGACGCAGGCGTATATAAACTTTCAGATACATTAGCATTAGTACAAACATTGGATTTCTTTACGCCTATGGTTAATGATCCTGTTTTATTTGGGAAGATTGCTGCGGCTAATGCGTTGAGTGATGTGTATGCTATGGGCGGAATACCGTTAACGGCTATGAACATTGTGGGGTTCCCGGTGCCTCTTGTTGAACAAGGTGTATTAACAGATGTATTAAATGGGGCAGGATCCATTGTAGCTGAATCTGGTGCGGCTATCGTTGGTGGCCACAGCATTGAAAATAAAGAACCTATCTTTGGTATGTCTGTGACAGGACAAGTGCATCCAAATCGAATTTGGAAAAATAAAGGCGCTCAAGTAGGAGATGTACTAGTATTAACTAAGCGAATTGGTACAGGCATTATGAATAATGCTCTAAAAGGCGATTTGTTCCCCGTAGGTACCGAGCAAGCTGTCAATAGTATGAGTACATTAAATCGTGTAGGCGCAGAGGTAGCACATAACTTTACCGTTCATGCATGTACGGATGTAACTGGCTTTAGCCTTATGGGGCATTCTGTAGAAATGGCGAGTGCTTCCGATGTGACCATTCATATTAAAGCATATGACATTCCACTCTTTGATGATGTCATCGAAGCAGCTCAAATGGGCTTGGTACCTGCTGCATCGTATGGTAATCGCAAGGCCATAACTGATGTACAAGTTGATGAAACTTTGGATCCAGTATGGATGGATATTCTGTTTGATCCACAAACCTCTGGTGGTTTACTATTCTCTGTTCCTGCCAGTGAAGGTGATCAACTAGTTGAGGCGTTACATGCGGCTGGCATCGACTGTGCTGCTATTATTGGTGCTGTTGAAAGTTTCAGCGGTCTGGCCGTACGCGTCACAGAATAAAATCATAAATAATAATTTCGCTACTATTGGCATAGATATAGAATTAAACTATTGTTAGCTGTTAGCTGTTAGTTGATACTTTTACAAGATTTATAATGTATATAATTTAGAGGTGTATGATGAGTAATACAAATGAATTAACTGTAGACGTACGTGGTAGCTTGTGTCCAAAACCTGTAATTGAAACTAAGAAGGTAAGCGATGCGAATCCAAGCGCTGTCATTACTACTATTGTAGATAATGAGGTTAGTCGTGATAATGTAGAAAAATTTGGTAAGTCTCGTGGTTATGGTGTGGCTATTCGCCAAGATGGTAAGGATTTCTATCTCACCATGACGCCAAATGCGAATCCCGTGACAGAAGCGAATTGCGAACCGATGAACTATGGAAACCGCGTCATCTTGATGACAAAGGATTATCTTGGTGAAGGTAGCGAAGAGCTCGGTCGAAACTTGATGAAAACCTTCTGGGTATGTATGGTAGAAGCAGATGTGAAACCATCTAAGATCTATTTCATTAATAGCAGTGTTAAGATGGTAACTAATGATTCTGTTCATTTGGAAAATATTAAAAAGTTAGCTGATGCAGGTGTTGAAATTGCAGCCTGTGGGATTTGCCTCGATTTCTATGGTGTGAAAGAAAACGTTGGCGTCGGTAGTATTACGAACATGTATGCCATTACAGATGCTATCCTTGGTGACAATATTGTTAAGCTATAATGTTAGCAGCTTATTTTGATATATTGATTTAGAGTTATTGGCTTAGATTAGATTTTTTATTTCGAGCATTAATAGTTTAGGTGAACGAAATCTAATCGTATCGATTGTGTTAGGAGGTGAGGCATTGGAAAATAAAAAATTACTTGTCGTTTTTACATCCTATTATTTTGGTGATAAAGCAGACAAGATATTAACAGAATTAGAGGTGTCTCATCAATTGATGGCTACACCTCCAGAACTGTATGATATGTGCGGGTTATCTGTACAAATAGATCCAAGTATTGTAGAGCAGGTTCAGACTATTTTAAAAGAACATAAGATCAGTACATCGGGCCTCTTTTGGTATGAAAAAGGTGAACTGGCTGTACCATATAAAGCCTAGACATCGTCTAGGCTTTTTCTTGTTTTTTATTAAAATTTTGATTCTTATATAATTTAACAGCTAACTATGGTACTATAAATATATGATATTTTTTATCATTATGGAGGTATATATGAGCAAGTATGAAATAGAAAATGTAAAATTAACAGCCCCTAAATTGGATCGTAACGATTTAGAATATGCTATGACCTATCGCTATGCATGTAAAAAGTTTGATAGCACGAAGAAGATTTCTGAAGAAGACTGGAATGCTATTCTTAATGCGGCACGTTTGTCTCCTACATCTCTTGGCTTTGAGGCTTACCAATTGTTGGTGATTCAAAATCCAGAAATTCGGGAAAAAATGAAAGCTCATGGTTGGGGGATTTTAGCAGGCCTTGAAGCTAGTCATGTAGTAGTTTTCTTGGCGCGTAAAAAAGTGGACTTAGAGTTTGACTCCTCTTATGTACGTTATATTCAAGAAGAGGTTAAACAATTACCTGCTGAAGTAGATGCTATTTATAAAGAAAAATATGCTCAATTTACTACAAGTGACTATAAAACATTTGAGTCTGAACGGGCTGCCTTTGATTGGGCCTCTAAACAAGCGTATATCGTTATGGCGAATATGATGACTATGGCGGCGTATGAAGGCTTAGATTCTTGTCCATTAGAAGGCTTCAATCAAGATGACATGACAGCCCTCTTAGGTGATGAACTTGGCCTTTTCGATACTAAACACTTTGGCATTGCTGTAATGGCTGCCTTTGGTTACCGAGACGAAGAACCACATCGTAATAAAACACGTCGTACAATGGATGAAATTGTAACAGTAGTTGAGTAGATCATATATGAGAACTAAATCGAAATTCTTCATTTAATCTTTAGAGTTGAATGGTATATTATAAATACACACAAATTCTGAAATATTTATAAATGCTGTATTATTTGAAAGGATTTATGAATATTTTGATTGAATAGGAAGGTGTGATTGTATGTTATGGTCAATTATTGTTGGTGGTTTTATCGGGTTCCTAGCTGGTGCCATCACTAACAAAGGCGGTGCAATGGGCGTTATCGCTAACGTTGTTGCTGGTTTAATTGGCTCGTCCGTAGGTCAGTCCCTATTTGGTACTTGGGGTCCTAGCTTAGCAGGAATGTCCTTAATTCCATCTGTATTGGGTGCAGTAATTGTTGTTGCTGTAGTCTCATTTTTCTTCGGAAAAAAAGGATAGCCCTTTACTTATAAAAGTAGATTTTATATGGTTAAACGTGATTTTACATGAAAGGAGTCACTATTATGGCATTAGATGATAAATTAGATCAAGTTAAAGGTGCAGTAAAAGAAAATGCAGGTAAATTAACTGATGACAAACAAATGCAAGCAGAAGGCGCTGTTGAGAATACAGTAGCAAAAGTAAAAGATGCTGCTGATAGTGTTGTTAATGATATCAAAAAGACTGCAGATGATGCTAAAGATGCTGTAGAAGGTGCTATTAGTGGACTTAAAAATGCATTGGGCAATGATGATAAATAAAATTAAATAAAAGCTATTTTGTAGCATTAAAAAAACCAGTAAATCGATCGATTTACTGGTTTTTTGTTATTAATTTGTGTTATACGTTGAAGCGGAAGTGTGTAACGTCGCCGTCTTTCATAACGTAGTCTTTACCTTCAAGGCGTACAAGGCCTTTTTCTTTAGCCGCATTTTGGCTACCGCAAGCTTGTAAGTCATCGAAGGATACGATTTCAGCACGGATAAAGCCTTTTTCGATATCGGAGTGAATTTTACCAGCTGCTTGAGGCGCTTTTGTGCCATTTACAATTGTCCAAGCACGAGCTTCCATTTCACCAGCAGTGAAATAGTTGATAAGACCTAAGAGTGCATAACTTGCTTTGATAAGTTTAGTTAAGCCAGATTCTTCAAGGCCAAGATCTTCAAGGAATGCAGCAGATTCTTCTTCAGATAATTCAGCAATTTCAGATTCGATGCGAGCAGAAACAACAACGATGCCAGCGCCTTCGTTTTTCGCATATTCCTCAACACGTTTTACATATTCATTGGAAGAGTAATCAGATACTTCATCTTCAGAAATGTTAGCTACATAAAGAGATGGTTTTGCTGTAAGCAATGTCAACTCTTTGATCATTTCTAATTCTTCTTCTTCGAGACCTTGTGCACGAACTGGTTTTGCTTCACCTAGACCTTCGATGATGCGTTCTAGTAATGGTAACTCAGCACGCGCATCTTTGTCACCAGATTTAGCGATTTTTTCAATACGTTGTTTACGTTTTTCCACGGATTCAAGGTCTGCAAGGCAGAGCTCAGTGTTGATGATTTCAATATCACGAATTGGATCGATAGAGCCAGAAACGTGAGTGATGTTAGGGTCATCGAAACAACGAATGACTTGAGCAATAGCGTCTACTTGGCGGATATGGCTAAGGAATTTATTACCTAAACCTTCGCCTTTGGACGCACCTTCTACAAGGCCTGCAATATCTACGAAGCGCATAGCAGCAGGAAGGATGCGTTTAGAACCAAACATTTCAGCCAATACAGCTAAACGATTATCTGGAACATCAACGACACCTACGTTTGGCTCAATTGTACAGAATGGATAGTTGGCAGCTTCAGCGCCCGCTTTAGTAATGGCGTTGAATAATGTACTTTTACCAACATTTGGAAGGCCTACGATGCCTACTTCTAAATTTGTGCTCATGGTACCACCTTTTATTAACTAATTGATTTCGTTCTTTGTGAAAGCTTCCGTAGAAACTCTATCAAATAAATATTATATCATATAGATGCTATAAATTTGTACTAAAAAAGTGACACCATTAGTCACATTGGTGACTAGTAGTGTCACTAAATCCCTTTACATAGAAATCGACAAATTATATATTGATGTCGAGGCCTCTAGATGTGTCAGGTCTTGCCAATTTCTCGAGGATTGGCGGTGATAGCATGAAGACCTACGAAGTTTTATCTTTAATGATAGCTTTTGGTATGTTAGTTGCTACCATTATCATAGCAGCAAGATAATTGACTTCTAACTCAGGTTAGCTTTTATGTAGCAGGGCTTTGAAAAGGACCCTTTTGTCGTCAGGCCACATTTTCAAACTAGTAAGAGATGTGAGAGCTGACGCCGGAAAACATCTACGCCTCACTTCTTCTAAGTAGTATACCATAGAAGTAGATAAAATCCCACACACTAGTGTGGGATTTTATTTTGTGTCTTATAGAGAGTGAGCTCGTAATTCTTCAGCAGAATGAGTGGAAATCCAAGCTGGTGGAATGTCGAATACTGTGTAGCAACCTGTGCCGCCGTGTTTAGCAAGGCGGTAGATACCACGTGCATAAGCAACAAGTGCAGAGCCAGTGAATTCAGGGTTGGAGTCAAGTTTTAAGGAATACTCAACAACATGACGTGTGCCGTCAGTGCTTTCACCAGAGCGAAGAACGAAGCCACCATGTGGAATACCTTTATGGTCGCGATCAAGTTCTTCTTGAGAAATGAAGTTTACTACAGTTTCATAACCTACGAAGTAGTTTTCCATAGTTTTGATTTCGTTTTCAATTTTAGCTTTGTCCGCATCAGGAGCAGCCACTACATAGCACTCACGAAGGTGACCTTTGTAGCCATCAACGTCTGGAGTTTCACCATTACGGATAGCTTCAAGGTATTGTTCTTTAGGAACAGTGTATTGACGAGCATCAAGAACACCATCAATACGACGGATAGCATCGGAGTGACCTTGGGAAACGCCACGGCCCCAGAATGTATAAGATTTACCTTGAGGCAAGATGCTTTCAGCATATACACGTTGCAAAGAGAACATGCCTGGGTCCCAACCGCAAGAAATCAATGTAGCAGTTTTAGCTTCTTTAGCTACTTTGTCTACATTAGCAAAATGCTCAGGAATACGTGCATGTGTATCGAAGGAATCGATACAGTTGAAGTATTTAGTTACCATTGGAGTTTGTTCGATAAGGTCTGTTGCAGAACCACCGCAAAGAACCATAACATCGATTTTACCTTTGAAGTTTGGTAGATCTTCCATAGTATATGTAGGAACACCAGAAACTGTTTCTAAGCCTTTACGGCGAGAGAATACACCAACAAGCTCCATATCAGGTTGTAATTTTACGGATGCTTCAACGCCACGACCTAAGTTGCCGTAGCCAACGATACCAATACGAATTTTGCTCATATTAGCCTCCTATATAAATCGAGAAATTTAATAATTAACATTTTTATTATAGCACAAAACTAGGGCATTTGATATTTTTCTATAGAATTAATTGATGATATATATAAAAGACCGATTGTACTCCTAATATAGGTGTACAATCGGTCTTTTTGTCTCTATAGGTATTAGTTTTCTATAGGGGATAAACCCTATAGTGATTATCCTATTAGAATTTTAATGTTTTAATTCTTTCAACGGCACGAATTGTATTTTCACGGCTACCAAAAGCTGTTAAACGAAGGTAACCTTCACCGTGAGGACCAAAGCCAGAGCCTGGTGTAGATACGATTTGAACTTGTTCGAGCAAGATGTCGAATAATTCCCAGCTAGTCATGTTACCAGGTGTTTTTAACCAAATGTATGGAGCGTCAACGCCGCCGTATACAGTAAGACCAATAGATTCAAGGCCTTCTTTGATGATGCGAGCGTTTTCTTTGTAGTATGCAATGTTAGCGCGAGTTTGTTCGCGGCCTTCTTTTGTGTATACTGCTTCAGCACCACGTTGGATGATGTAAGGAACACCATTGAATTTAGTGCATTGGCGACGGTTCCACATAGGGTTTAGTGCTTGGCGTTCGCCGGATTTAGTTTTACCAGTCACTTCTTTAGGTACAACTGCGTAAGCACAACGAGTACCAGTGAAACCTGCAGTTTTGGAGAAGGAACGGAACTCGATAGCTACTTCACGAGCGCCTTCGATTTCGTAGATGGATTTTACCGTGTCTTCTGTGCTGATGAAAGCTTCGTAAGCGGAGTCGAACATCAAAATTGCA
>NZ_CALJSP010000148.1:0-10598 GCF_937975875.1 Veillonella dispar
GTAATATCTTTAATTTGAACTGTTTTCATTTATTTCTCCTCTTGCTCGTAGATTGCATTTACACGAGCTAAGTCTTCCGGTGTATCAACACCGATAAATCGTTTATCTGTAAGAATAACACGAATAGTATAGCCATTTTCAAGAGCGCGCAATTGCTCTAACGATTCTGTTTGCTCTGCTGGTGTTGGTTCCATCTTTGCATAATTTAGCAAGAAATCTCTACGATATGCATAGATACCAATATGTTTTAGTGGAGCACGTACAAAATCATGACGTGGATACGGGATTAAGGACCGAGAAAAATACATCGCATCATTGCGATTATTTAAAATAACCTTTACTGCAGATGGCTCATTGTATTCATCCTCTAATAAAGGAGTCGCAACAGTTGCCATCTGTAAGTTTGGATCTTCTTCAAAAAGTTGGGCCAAGTCATCAATGAGTTTTGGCTCAATCATAGGTTCATCACCTTGAACATTAATAATGACATCTAAGTCTATATAATGACTAGCAACCTCGGCTAATCGGTCAGTTCCGGTAGGGTGATTAGGATCTGTCATCATAACAGCTCCCCCAAAGTTTTGAACAGCAGAATAAACACGATCATCATCGGTAGCAACAATAGTACATTCTGTTTTTGTCGCTTGTGACACCCTTGCATAAACCCGTTCAATCATTGGTTTACCTGCAATATCCGCTAATGGTTTCCCTCGTAATCTTGTAGAACCATAACGAGCAGGAATAACGCATCCAAACTTCACAATAAAACCCCATTTCTGTCATTCGTGTATCTTATTATTATACACTAAATCTCTAAATTTTCTATGAATTCTTGCTTTCCAGAGACAAATTCAATTCCAATAGATAGCACTAGAATCGGTATTTTTAAGTCTTCAATTGCATGCAACTGACTTAGCTTCACCGCATCTTTTTCAGTGATACAAATAGCATCCGCTTGATGAGCAAATGCCTCTTTCCAAATATCTACGACATCATCATTTTCAAAATTATGATGATCACCAAAAGGCATTGTATGAACAACATTATACCCAATGTCGGTCATCGTTTGTGTAAAGGATTGAGGATTCCCAATACCACTAACAGCCATAATACGATGCTCTTGATATGCATCGATAGAAGAACCAGGTTCTCCATTAGCCCACTCTTCTAAGGTATACATACATTGAGGCTTGTGGATTGTTTCATATACAGGTGTATTAGGTAACATATGCGCTAAACGCTTACGAATTCCGGAAACAACACCAGGCGCCACTTGATCAACCTTTGTGAGAACAATAATATTAGCTCGCTCTAACCCACTAAGAGGCTCGCGCAATAAACCGCGAGGCAATACATGGTCATAACCAAATGGATTAGATGCATCAATAAGAACGATATCAATATCTCGAGCTAATGCACGATGTTGAAAACCATCATCCATAACAAGACAGTCTGCACCGAGTTCATTAATAGCAATTTCTGCAGATATAGCCCGTTCGCGGCCGATAATTACATTAGATTTTTGCAATACTTTAGCCAATAGCCACGCTTCATCACCACTAATAGATGGCTCTACTAACATCGTACCGTCTTTGGAAATAATGATATTTTTCTTATTGTCCTCAGCTCGATAGCCACGGCTAAGCACGGTAGGATGAAGTCCTTTTCGGGCGAGTACATCACATATAAATCTCACCATCGGTGTTTTGCCAGTACCACCGGCAGTAATGTTACCAACACTAATAACAGGCACGGTAACTTTAGTAACACCTTTACCCGCATCAAATCGAGCATTTCGTATGGATACAGCCTTTTCGTAACCTTTACTTAGAAAGCCCAAGCTAGAACGAGCTATATCACCTAATATGGATTGATTTTCACCACTAACGATGGATTTGAATAATGCTTCCCCACTCATAGGTGACTCCTCCTATTATGTAATATCATAGATGAATCTAATAAATCATATCGATCTTATGGAACAATATGGTGTTTTTTAAAGAGTTGACGTAACTCTTGTGTATTACGTTGTGTTGCACCGCGATTTTCACAAATAATATCAAGACAATTTTGACCCATTTCCGTTGCCAAACCTTTGTCTTTACATAAGCGCAACACCATAGCGGTTAATTCTTTGCCATTCTTCACTTGTTCACAAGCATGACGAGAGTTTAATAAACCAAAAATTTCTTTGAAATTAAACATATAAGGTCCTACAAGAATTGGTTTACCATGTGCGGCAGGCTCGAGAATATTATGGCCTCCAGTTTTTACAAGAGAACCGCCTACAAAAATAATATCCCCTAAGCTATATAAACGACCTAGTTCACCAATAGTATCTAAAACAACTACTGGTATGCCTTCATGAACTGGCTCTGTCATATCGCTACGACAAATAGCATTCAATTCATAACGTTTCGCTAGCGTTTGAACATCATGACCGCGATATATCTCACGAGGTGCAATTAACAAGCGCGCTTGAGGATATTCTTGTAAAACTTGTTTAAAGGTCTCAAAGATTGTTTCTTCCTCACCCTTATGTGTACTACCGGCAATGATGATCGGATGATTATTACCAAAGCCAAACTCTTCAAGAAGAGCTTGTTTTTCTTCAGCTGATACCGTGGCATACGTTTGGTCATATTTCATATTACCTGTTACGGTAATATCAGATGTTTGTGCACCTAATACTTCAATATGTGCAGCATCGAATTTTGATTGCATACAGAAACGCTCAATGGAACGCAACATTTCTTTCGTGAACGCACTAATATATTTATAGCGTTTCATACTGCGATCAGAAATACGACCATTAACCATCATAACAGGAATATTTTCTGATTGAGCGATACGCAAGAAGTTAGGCCAAATTTCTGTTTCTACAAGCAAGATAGCAATTGGCTTAATAATATGCAAAATCTTACGCGTCAAATACGGTAAATCTAGAGGGAAGAAAATAATTCCTTCAGCCTCTGGTATGATGCGATGGGCCATTGCATGGCCTGTTGCAGTTACAACAGACACCACAACAACCGCTTCAGGAAATTCCTTTTTTACTTCCTTTACTAATGGACTAGTAGCTACAATTTCCCCTACAGAAGCAGCATGAATCCAAATAGCACGACGTCCTTCAATTTTCTTTAGTAGTGAGGCTGGCATATAGCCTGCACTCTGTTTGATACGCTCATAAAATCCATCTTCAAAGGCAAGGCGGTATAGAATAACCGGAATCAAGCCAATCCAATAAAATATGAGCAATACGTTATATATCCAGTACATGATTATCCTTTGTTGGAGAATTGAACGGAATAGAGATGATTGTACAATCCGCCATCAACAGCTAATAGCTCTTGGTGAGTCCCCTGCTCTACCAAGTGGCCTTGATTAAGTACAACAATTTGATGAGCATTTTGAACTGTGCTCAATCGATGGGCAATTACAAATGCAGTACGCCCTTTCATAAGGCGATCTAGCGCCTCTTGTACAAGCTTTTCACTCTCTGTATCTAATGCAGATGTCGCTTCATCTAGAATTAGAATACGTGGGTCTTTCAAAATAGCACGTGCAATAGCTACACGTTGACGTTGACCACCAGATAAGGAACTGCCTCGCTCGCCCACCACTGTGTCGAGACCGTCAGGCATCTTCTCAACGAATTCAAGTACATTGGCAGCCTTAGCAGCTTCATATACTTCTTCATCAGTAGCATCTAATCGACCATACAAGATGTTCTCTTTAATTGTGGCATTAAACAACACAGTTTCTTGTGGTACAAGCCCGATTTGTTCACGTAACGATTTAAATGTAACGTCTTTCACGTCATAACCATCAATCGTGATAGCGCCACCGGTTACATCGTAGAAGCGAGGTAACAAGTTCGCTAGCGTCGTTTTACCAGCGCCAGATGGACCAACAAGAGCTACGCTTTCACCAGCCTTAACAGACAAAGTAAAGTTCTCGAGCGCTGTTTTTTCACCATCATAAGAGAATGAAACATCTTTAAATTCTACATTGCCTTTAATAGATGGCAACGTAATAGCATCAGGTTTTTCCACAACGTCAGTTTTAGTATCTAAAATTTCAAATACACGATCAGCTGCAGCCAATGCTTTTTGAATATTGCCGTAAACTTGACTCAAGCGTTTAACTGGGTTAGACAAGTTGATTGCATAAATTAGGAACGCAATCAAAGAACCTGCTGTAATAGTCCCTGTTACTACAGAATAGCCACCATACCAAAGGATGACTGCCACCGCAATGGCTGCAGAAAACTCAACCATTGGACTTAACAAGCTAGTCAACTTAGTCGCTTTAATAACAGCTTTAAAGTTGCGATCATTTTCATCTTCAAAACGCTTCCGTTCAAAATCTTCACGAGCGAATGATTTTACTACTCGAATAGCGCTGATTACCTCTTGTAAAAGTGCTGTAATATCAGCCACACGGCCTTGTACATCATGACCTGCTACACGAAGCTTTTTACCAAATACATTGATAATTACTAGCACTACTGGAACTGTAATAAAGGTAACAAGTGTCAATTTCCAGTCAATAAGTAGCATAGACACGAGAGAACCGATAAGTGTTACAGATTCCGTAATAAAAGAAATCAAATTATCAACTACAGCAGTCTGAAGTGCAGCAACGTCATTGGTAAGATTACTCATGATAACGCCAGTCTTACGACGATCAAAATAAGATAAGCTTAATTTTTGTAGATGATTAAAGATGGCCTCCCGTACATCGATGATGACACGTTGTCCAATGTAAGACATATTATAGGTTTGACCATATGTAGCAAAGCCACGAATTAAGAATATAAGAATGATAGACCCTACTATGAGGTTCAACATAAACATATTCTTATCATCTAATACTTGGTCTACTACATTTTTAATAAGCCAAGGCACTACCAAGTATGCCGCAGCTGCGACGATCATGCAGAACACTGCAAAAATCATGCGCTTATAATAAGGCTTTACAAAATATAAGAGCCTAGAATAACTATTCATTACATTTCTCCTTACCGAGGTTATATACCAGTTCTGCTACGCGCTTTACAGCACCTGGTTCACCTAATTTATGATGTACTTCACGCAATTCGCTACGCATCGCTTCATTGCGTTCCACATCAGTTAGAAGAGGTTCCACAAGAGATACAATAGCCTCAGGTGTCACTGCATCTTGTAATAACTCAGGAATTACTTCTTTGCCAGCTACAATGTTTGGCAAACCTACATGAGTCACATTGACGACCATCTTACCAATGCCATATGTAATTGGAGATACTCGATACAATAAAATAGTTGGTAACTCCATCATAGCTGTTTCTAATGTAGCTGTACCTGATGCGGCGAGACATACATCACAAATCTGCATCAAATCATATGTATGGTCTTCTGTAATCGTCACCGGCACTTTGTGAGCATCGATGAAAGTTTCTAATTCACTACGATCGATGGTATGTGCGCGAGGCAAGAAGAATTGAATATCCTCATGGTTCGCCATCAATTGCTCGCCACTTTTTAACATCGTATCTAGCAAGGATAGTACCTCTTGCTTACGGCTACCTGGCATGAGCAATACTTTTTTAGCATCTTTACGAGCTCCAAAGTATTCCTCAGCCGCTTCTTTGCTCATCGTAGGATGTACGATATCCAATAGTGGATGGCCTACAAATTCTACATCGCATTTATATTTACGATACGCTTCAGCTTCAAAAGGAAAGATAGATGCTACCTTAGTGACATACTTGCGAATTGTATTCCCACGGCTACTATGCCATGCCCAAATCGTAGGAGCAATATAATAAAGAACGGGAATTCCCAATTCATGAGCTACAGCTGCTAGTTTCATATTAAAGCCAGGGTAATCTACACAGACGAGAATATCTGGTTTTTCCTTCATCATGACACGTTTTAAGTAGGTGCGAAGTTTAAAGAATTTCGGTAGTGATTTTACAATCTCTACAATCCCTATAACGCCTAAATTTTTAATATCATATACGATGCGAACACCAGCGCGTTCCATCAAGGTACCGCCCATGCCAAACATGTCAACCGAAGGATCTATTTCTTTCAGTGCATTAGCAACACTGGCTGCATGAGTATCACCGGATGCTTCACCGGCAGAAAACATGACTTTCATTATGCATCCTTTCTGGAATCTACAAACTCTTGGTCAACAGCACAAATAACAATACCATGACGGTTTGCCAAATCTAGTACATCTTGTTGTTGAACAAAAATAGTCTTTTCAGCCTCTACAGCAAGGACTTTACACCCACTATCAATCATGGACATTAATGTTTTTATCCCTACAGCAGGAACATCAAAACGAACATCTTGATTTGGTTTTTCCGTTTTAACCACAACTGCATCGCCACGGCCTAATTCACCGCCACGCAAAATGCACTTATCAGTGCCCTCAATAGCTTCAATAGCCATAGCCGCTTTATGTTTTACAACTACTGTTTGACCAATATCAAGCCCACCCATTTGCTTAGCTAGTTCAAAGCCAAAGCAAATATCTGCCCATTGTTCATCAGTAGGCTGTGTTTTTGAAAGCACCCCCACCTTTGGCATAAATGGTTTAAGGTATACAGTTTGATCTAACACTTTAAACCCTTCTCGTTCGATTTCATCTACGATGGCGAGCATGATAGTGTCATCTTTACGATTTTTAAGGCGTTTAAGAACACCTAATGTTTTTAAATCAGGGAATGTAAGACCTTTGAAGAGAATTTCCTTAGTCACTTTACCTAACATAGTTAATTCTTCAACGCCTTCTTTTTTCAAGGTTTTAAAAATCTTACCTAATTTGGCAACACCAATATCATAGAAAGCATCGGCCTCAGCCTTTAAAGCCGGGTCTACATCTGGAACTACACCGATAACCACTACCTCATGACCTAATACATGAGCAGCGCGCATGAATTCTACAGGCAAAACGCCTATGCCTGCAATCAATCCTACCTTTGCCAAGACTATACCTCCTAGATGACCTACGGCCTATATATCAATGAGTGATTACAAATTTACAATACTTAATGCCTCAAAAAAGACATAATCATATACAATATATTGTACTATAAATAGGCATTTTTTACCATTAAAACACCATGTTTTATGCCTATTTCTTCAACATTTTAGTAGAATTTTTTCATTCCTCTTTTACGTCTTATGAACGTAAAAAAACTTCAAATATTTTATCAAAATATTTTATATTTATGACCTAATGTTATAGATTTCATCTCCCATCGAAAGCATGATATTTATAAAGTACATAAAAAGACCTCGTACATTGTACGAGGTCTTTTAAATTAGTCGCGACGTGTACGCATAATACCACGATCGGCATTGCGTAAGAAGCGTAATAAATTTTCAATTTCTACAGAAGAATCAAGCTGCATTTCCATTTCTTCAATAGCCTTAGATAAACTAAAACCAGAACGATAAATAATACGGAATGCTTGTTTCAAATCTCGGCGTACTTCTTCTGAAATACCTGCACGAGATAAACCAACAGAGTTAAGGCCGATAACACGCGCTGGTTGACCATCAGCAATAACGTACGGTGGAATATCTTGGACCACCTTAGCCATGCCACCAACCATAGCATTTCGACCGATCTTAACAAATTGATGAATACCTGCAAGGCCACCAATAACTACGCGATCTTCAACGATAGCGTGACCAGCTAAGCCTGCACAATTACTCATAATTACATTATTGCCAACAATACAGTTATGAGCCACATGTGTACATGCTTGAAGCAAGCAGTTATTGCCTACACGTGTTTCTTCACCTTCTCCAGTAGCGCGGCTAATAGTGACAAATTCACGGATAACCGTTTCATCGCCAATATTACAATAGCTTTTTTCGCCTTTGAATTTTAAATCTTGCGGTTCCAACCCAATAGATGCGTTAGGATAAATCTCACAACGCTTACCAATGGTTGTCCAACCACCAATTACAACATGTGCACCGATTTGTGTACCATCGCCGATTTCGACATGTTCGCCGATTACAGCACCAGGACCTACGATTACATCTTTGCCCAATTTAGCATTTGGATGGACTATGGCTGTACTATGGATGTTGGATTCTGCATTTTCCATGCCTACAACTATCACTACAATCACTCCTCAATCATTATACAAGGGCAAACATGTATTCACCGCTAGCGCACAATTTGTCGCCAACATAGGCACGGCCTTCAACCTTACCCATTTTACCTTTGATTTTTACAATATCAACTTCCATACGTACTTGATCACCAGGTTTTACAGGATGACGGAAACGAACTTTATCAATACCTGTAAACATAGGTGTAAGACCTCGGTTTTCTTCAGGGTATAGCAAAGCAATACCACCAACTTGTGCAATAGCCTCAGTCAATAACACGCCTGGCATTACTGGATTGCCTGGGAAGTGACCTTGGAAGAACAATTCGTTGAATGTAGCATTTTTAATGCCCACAGCGCGTTTCATAGGTTCTAACTCAACGATGCGATCTACCAAAAGCATAGGATAACGATGAGGTAAAATTTCTAAAATGTCTTCGTGATTAAGAATCATGGCTGTGTCTCCCTTATTTCTTCCATTATACTACGAGCCAATTTTGAGTTTAATTCATGACTCGATTTCATAGCAATTACATGACCTTCGATTCGTCCTAATAAGAATAAGTCGCCTACTACGTCTAATGCCTTATGACGAACTAATTCGTCATCAAAGCGAGGTACAGACAAACACTTCTCATCATCATAAACTAACGCATTATCTAAGGTACCACCTTTTGCAAGGCCCATAGCCTGTAATTGTTCTAATTCTTTCATAAATCCGATAGTTCTAGCAGCACTAATATGCTCTTTAAAGGATTCTGGTAAAACCTCAAAATCGCAATTTTGCGTACCAAGTAACGGATGACTGTTAACCGATGTAAATGTAATGCGATAGCCATCGTATGGCAAAATAACTACAAAACGATCTCCATCATAAATAGCATGAGAGCGAGTTATTTTATATACATGACGCGGTGCTGTTTGTTCTTGAATGCCAGCCTCTTCTATAAGGCCTACAAAAATAGCACTACTACCATCACCTACAGCAGGTTCAGGAGAATCCATCTCGATATAACAGTTATCAATATTCATAGCACTGAACGCAGCCATAACATGTTCTACAGTGAAAACCTTCGCTTCACCATTTTCCAATGTAGTAGCGCGCATAGTGTTCGTCACATTATCAATGTGTGCTCGCACAGAAGGATGACCTTCAATGTCCGTGCGGATAAACACAATTCCTGTATTTTCAGGTGCAGGTTTAAAAACCATATTCACTGGTTCACCGCTATGAAGGCCAATCCCTTGATATGAAATAGCCTGTTTAATTGTTTGTTGTGGCTTACTCATAAGAAAGTCCTTTCATAATCTGAATTCACGTTTACTATACACCAATATGTATTATACCCTATTTGCATAGGTGATACAAGGAATTTACCATATATTCAATGATTTTGAAAGCATTTTTCACATAATTAACTCTATATAAATTTAATTATAAATAGTACTTTATACACTGTAAAATAAAAAGAGACTTTACTATGCTTTATTCATGCGGCATCTAAATCGACACTGTACAAATACACATGTAAAATCTCTTTATATTTAATAATTAGCGATATACATCTGGCGGAGTTTCAATATGCTCGCCATAGAAACGACGTGTCCACTTCCAACGGTTATGAAGCCAGAACCAATCTTCAGGATATCTTCTAATATAATCTTCAATAAACTCATTTAAAAGCGTTGTTGTTACTGCTATATCACGTTTTTTATCATCTGTACGCTCCACATAAATTGGTGGATGTACTTCAATCTCATGCTTCTCAGAAAATGGACTATAATGTATTGTCACAAAAATGATAGGTACATCTTGCATACGAGCCAGTACAGCTGGTCCAGCAGCCGTCAATGTTTCATAACCAAAGAATGGTACAAGAACACCATCATCACCAGGATCCTGATCCATAATAAGGCCTAAAAAAGCGCCTTTTTTTAGTTCATTGATCATTTCCCGCACACCAGTTTTATAAGTCACATGTTGGTGCATAATCTGACGATATTCATTGATAAACTTATCGGCATCACCATTCTGTTTCATGGCCACAGAAATCAACGGATACCCTTCCGAAGCAAGAACCCCCCCAAGGAGTTCCCAGTTGCCACTATGAACAGCCGCCAAGATTGCGCCTCGACCATTTTCTAAAGCATCATCTAAGTACTCTTTGTTAATAAACTCTACCATATCTTTGTATGCACCATCCTTAATTTCAGGATAGCGTAATACATCAATAATCATGCGACCAAAGCGTGTAGTACTAGCTTTCGCAATGCGTCGAGCTTCCTTGGGGTCATCGGTAATATTACAGAATAAAATTTGGCCTATCGCTAGGCGCTTGCGTTTAGGCGGCACTGCTAGCCACGCAATTTCACCAAGCAATGTACCAATAGCATATTGCAAACCTTTAGGTAATAAGCAAATAA
Source organism: Veillonella dispar (assembly GCF_937975875.1). Taxonomy (GTDB): domain Bacteria; phylum Bacillota; class Negativicutes; order Veillonellales; family Veillonellaceae; genus Veillonella; species Veillonella dispar_B. Next base: position 10,550 of record NZ_CALJSP010000148.1, read on the forward strand.
AGGCACTAAAGATTTTCATAAACCTATACATGGATTATTAGCTCTCCTT
>NZ_CALJSP010000149.1:0-7479 GCF_937975875.1 Veillonella dispar
CTTCCATCGGATCCACATTACGATTCTGCTGAACGACGAGACCCTTAAAAGTAATCGGACAATGCGGAATTCCTGCTCTTGCATATAATAACCGGAAATAATCATAGATTTCCGTTACCGTTCCTACGGTAGACCTTGGATTGCGGTTCGTAGATTTCTGATCAATGGAAATAGCCGGAGACAATCCTTCTATACTTTCTACATCCGGTTTTTCCATCTGTCCCAGGAACTGTCTGGCGTAAGAAGACAATGATTCCATATATCTTCTCTGTCCTTCCGCATAAATTGTATCAAATGCCAGTGATGATTTTCCTGATCCGCTAAGACCGGTCAGTACCACCAGTTTGTCTCTTGGTATGTCTACGTCTACATTCTTCAGATTGTGTTCATTTGCTCCTCTGATCTTGATATATTGTCTTGAATCTTTTTCCTGTGGCATGTAAGTCTATGATCTCCTTTTTCTATATCTTTATTTCCTGTAATGTCTTCTTAAGCTCTATTAACTTATCCCTGAGTTCTGCTGCCGCCTCAAAATTCAGATCTGCCGCAGCTTTCTTCATCTGCTTCTCCAGCTCTTTGATCAGCTTCTCTAATTCTTTCTCACTCATGGATTCCGGATCTTTTTCCATCTGTAATTCAGAAGCCGCCACTTTCCGGGATACTGAGATCAGATCTCTGACTGCTTTCTGGATCGTCTTCGGTGTAATACCATGTTCTTCATTATATGCCATCTGCACTTCACGTCTTCTCTGCGTCTCATCCAGTGCTGCACGCATGGAATCTGTGATCGTATCTGCGTACATGATAACATGACCATTCACATTACGAGCCGCACGACCTATAGTTTGAATCATGGCCGTATCGGAACGCAAGAAACCTTCCTTATCTGCATCTAATATAGCTACTAGAGAAACTTCTGGCATATCTAGGCCTTCACGGAGCAAGTTAATACCAACCAGTACATCAAAAACACCGGCCCGCAAGTCACGAATGATTTCAGCACGCTCGATAGTAACGATATCAGAATGAAGATAACGAACCCGTACGCCCATCTCCTTCAAGAACTCCGTTAAGTCCTCAGCCATCTTCTTCGTTAAGGTCGTAACGAGAACACGTTCATTCTTAGCTGCACGCTTATGAATTTCGCCGAGTAAGTCATCCATTTGCCCCTTAATAGGGCGAATTTCAATAGATGGATCTAATAAGCCTGTAGGACGGATAATTTGCTCCGCAATATTCGTTTGTACTTCCATTTCATAAGGACCAGGTGTGGCTGATACATAGACGATTTGATTAATACGCTCTACGAATTCATCGAATTGAAGTGGTCTATTATCAAGTGCAGACGGCAGACGGAAGCCATATTCGATGAGCGATTCTTTACGCGCCCGGTCACCATTATACATGGCACGAATTTGTGGAATCGTTACATGAGACTCATCTACCATGATGAGGAAATCATCTGGGAAATAGTCTATCAATGTATATGGAGCTTCTCCAGCCTTACGTTCGGACATATGGCGTGAATAGTTTTCGATGCCTGAGCAATAGCCCATTTCCTGCATCATTTCTATATCGTAACGCGTACGTTGTTCAAGACGTTGCGCCTCAAGTAAACGGTCAGCTACTTTTAACTTAGCTAACTGTTCATCTAATTCGGCTTCAATACGCTCTACAGCAATACGCATCTTTTCTTTCGTTGTTACATAGTGAGATGCGGGGTACACAGCAACATGCTTACGTTCAGCAATCACTTCACCGGTTAATGCATCTACCTCAACGAGACGATCGATTTCATCTCCGAAGAGTTCCACCCGAATGGCTCTTTCACTATAAGCGGCAGGGAAAATCTCGATAGTATCACCTTGTACACGGAAGGTACCACGAATAAAGTTCATATCATTTCTCGTATATTGAATATCTACGAGTTTAGACAGAATTTCATCGCGAGATTTCGTCTGACCTAAGCGTAAGGACAATACGAGTTCAGAATAATCCTCAGGGTCACCTAAGCCGTAAATACAACTAACAGAGGCAACGATGATTACGTCGCGACGCTCGAAAAGACTCATAGTGGCACTATGTCGTAATTTATCGATTTCATCATTGATAGACGCATCCTTCTCGATGTACGTATCACTTGAAGGAATATATGCTTCTGGTTGATAGAAATCATAGTAAGACACAAAGTATTCTACCGCATTATTAGGGAAGAAACTTTTAAACTCGCTACATAATTGAGCAGCCAATGTTTTATTGTGTGCAATAATCAAGGTCGGTTTTTGTACCGCCTCGATCACCTTTGCCATCGTAAATGTCTTACCTGTACCAGTTGCACCGAGCAAGACTTGAGCCCACTCACCACGTTCAATCCCTTCTGTTAAGGATTGTATAGCAGTAGGTTGGTCCCCAGTAGGCGTAAAGGGCGCCTCCACTTTAAATGGTTGGCCCCCTTCGTAATTATATGTATTATGTTTCATTACTGTTCATCCTGATGTTTACGGATAGCTTTGAGCTCTTCCTCAGATAGACGACGACCTGCATTTTCTGCTTGGTTCAACGTATCCTCACCTTCTAAGACTTCGATGAGCATAGCAATGGAGAAGCGATCTAATGTAGGCGTAGTCTTTTGAATTTCGTCAGCCATCATCCAATCTGATTCAGTATAGTTATTAATACGTTCTGTAATCTCTTCCCAGTTTGAAAGTAGCAATCTTGTAATAGGACGATATAATTCAATGCCAAAATACTCGATTAAGCTAACAATCTTTTCCATATTTTCTAGGCTAACATTACATTCATTTTTCTTATTTTCAGATTCTACATATTCAAGTAAGAATTCCCGGTTATATTTATTTGTCACCTTGAATCATTCCTTTATTAAATAGTGCATTAGCAAATTCTTTCGCATTAAATGGACGTAAGTCATCCATGCCTTCGCCAACGCCAATCCAGCGAACAGGTACGCCTAGTTCCTCTTTAATAGAGATAACTACGCCACCTTTTGCTGTACCATCAAGTTTAGTCACCACAATGCCGTTTACTGGCACTGCTTGACCAAATAATTTAGCTTGGCTTACAGCATTTTGACCTGTAGTACCGTCGAGAACGAGCAATGTTTGATGCGGAGCCCCTTCTACGTGATTATTCGCTACGCGGCCCATCTTTTTAAGCTCTTCCATAAGATTAACTTTAGTGTGTAGACGACCTGCTGTATCGACGATAACGAGGTCTGCATTACGAGCTTTTGCCGCTTCCATTGCATCGTATACTACGGCTGCAGGATCAGCACCCTCTTTATGTTTAACGATAGGCACACCCACACGATCTGCCCAAATAGATAATTGGTCAGCTGCAGCGGCACGGAATGTATCACCTGCAGCGATAATAACCTTTTTACCTTCTTTAGTATAGTAGTTAGCCAATTTAGCGATAGTTGTTGTTTTACCAACGCCGTTTACACCCACAACAAGGATAACCTCTGGATGGTGAAGTGTAATTTCATCCTCTTGGTCAACAAGCATTTCTGTAATGCGGTCTTCCATAAATGGCATTACATCACCAGTATTGTTGATAATGCCTTCTGTTACACCACGACGAATTTCCTTCATCAAGTATTCTGTCGTTTTAGGACCAAGGTCACTAGTAAGCATAACTGCTTCTAAATCATCTAAGAAATCATCATCAATTTCTGCATAACCAATGATAACTGTCTCTACATTTTTTACAAAGGACTTACGAGTTTTTTCTAAGCCCTCTTTAATTTTATTAAAGAATCCGAATGCCATTATGCAAGATCCTCCTTCACATCTTCAAATGCTACTGTTAATAATCGCGATACGCCCCGTTCAACCATGGTTACCCCTTGTAATACTTCGGCAGCTTCCATAGTTTTCTTACGGTGAGATACTACGATAAATTGTGTTTCTTTATTTACCCTATTTAGATAAGAGCTAAATCTTTCGACATTGGCTTCATCAAGAGCCGCGTCAACTTCGTCAAGCACACAGAATGGGGCTGGGCGATAGTCGAGGAACGAGAATAATAGAGCAATAACTGTAAGAGCCCGTTCACCACCGGACAATAAAGTCAATTGTTGGCGTTTTTTCCCTGGTGGCTGAATATAAAAGTCGATGCCACCGGTCAAGATATTATCTGGATCTGTCAGTACAATTTGGGCTGTACCACCACCAAATAATTGGCTAAATACCTCTTGGAATCTACGACCTACCACATCTAATACATCGTATAGCTGTGTACTCATGGCCTTATCCATTTCAGCAATCACTGCTTGCAATTGCTCCTTCGCCGTATCTAAATCCGCCAATTGTGTAGTTAAGAAATCATAGCGTTCTTTAGTTTCTTCATATTCCTCAACGGCGTTTGGATTGACTGGACCAAGCTCAGCAATTTCAGCCATCAAACGTGCTTGTTCATCCTTCCAATCGCTGACAGAGCCTTCAATGCGAAGGGCTTGTGCATCTTCCAATGTAAAGCCTAGCTCTTGTAACTCTTCTACAAAGCGTTCGCAATCCATGCGATGACGGGTAATTTTACCTTCCATATCAACGAGTCGCCCTTGCACCACTTTATAGCGTTGGTTCAAACGGTCTTGCTCGCTGAGGATGGCTTCTAATTCCTCACGACCTGTAGAGGTCTTATCATAAGCTTCGTCACGAAGAGTACGCAAACGTTCAACCTCTGTTGTAACTGCAGCTAGCTCTCGTTCTGCCAATTCTTTAGCCTTCGGTAACTCCTCTTCACAGCGCTGTGTAGTGCTGATTAGCAAATTACGTAACGGCGTTAGACGCTCTACAATGTTAGCAATGGATTGATTACGTTGTTCCCGTTGAGTTTCACGTTCCTTAATGGTTTGTCGCAATGTATCACAAGTAAGGCGAGCTTCAGTGAAAGCTTCATACGCCTCTTGCTGTATCTTTTGCAATACAGTTAAACGCTCCATCAAGGCCCCTTGATTGCCCTCAACACCATGATTCTCTTGTAAGGAAGCAAGTGCTGTTTCTTGGTCTTTTAAATTAGCTGTTGTAGTTGCTAAATCAATATCGATTTGTACTAAACGTTGCTCTTCTTCAGAAAGAACACGTTTCTTACGATCCATTTGATTTTGTATATTTTGTACCTTTGTTTCACTAGCCACATAGAGTAAGTTCGTATGCTGGTAGCTATCATCAAGGGTAGCTCGTTCTTTTTCAGCTTCTTCCACCCGTTTTTCAAGTTTTTCCAAGCTAGCTGTTAAGGAACAAATTTGTTCTTCAATTTGCAAGAGCTCTTGTTCAAGGCTAGCCGCCTCTTCCTTACGGCTCAATACGGAGGCACGCTTGCGCTTTGTAGCACCACCTGTTAAAGAACCACCCGGTTGGAATTGCTCCCCTGTAAGGGTTACGATGCGCAATTGTTGATTATATTTTTTTTGTAATCCTATAGCCTCATCCATAGAGGATACGACTAACGTACGGCCTAATAAATATTGGAAGATATGAGCGTACTTATTATCAAAGGAGATACAGTCAACAGCCGTACCTATAACACAACTTTCACGTAAAGCAGGCGTATCATACGGTTTCCCTTTTACTGAATCCATAGGTAAGAAGGTTACACGTCCACCTTGGATAGATTTCAAATAATTTACCCCATCTGCAGCAGCACGAGCTGTAGTAGTGACAACATGGTTAACACTACCGCCTAATGCCGTTTCAATAGCTGTCGTATATTTGTCCTCAACCGTAAAGAGATCACCAACGGCGCCCGTAATCTGTTCACGCCAAGCACCCTTACCATTAAGAATATTCTTAGTTCCTTCTAAGTAACCTTCATGCTGTTCTTCCCATTGCGCTAAGAGCTCTAAACGGCCTTTTGCACGTTGTTCTTGGGTACGAAGTTTTTGTAGCTCTTTGCGTTCCTCACGAGCTTGAATAGCTGCTTCTTTACCACCATCAACGAGGGCTTGTCGTTGTGCAGAAATAGCAGTAAATTTCTGACCCAGTGTTTCATATTCAGTACGAGCTGCTTGTAGTTCACTATCTACTTGAGTTATTTCAGCCTTTAAAACTTCACATTGCTTTGCGGATTCAGCCTTACGAGCTTCTAAGCTACGAATACTAGCCTTTGCTGTTTCAATAGCGCTCACAATTTCTAATTGATGTTGCTCGAATGCTTCTCGATTAGATTGTAAAGATTGGAACTTAGCTTGTTCTACACCGACATCTTCAACAGCTTTTTTATAGTTAGCTTCTAACTCTGCTAGTTTAGATTCTTTCTCTACCAGTTGGGCGCTTTCATCTTGAATCAATTGATTTAAAATGCGTAATTGTTGCTCTTCGCCCTTTTGTGTAGCTTCTAGTTCGCTAATGCGCATAGACGTTTCATCTAATTCACGGTGAGCGGTCTTTAACTGCTCTTCTAAAAGACGTAAATGACCAGCTAAACGCTCTTCATCACGTTGCTTTTCTGTATACTGGGCTTCCCACAATTTAAGCTGTTCTTGCTCTTTAGTGGAAGATGATTGCAATGTATGACGGCGAGCTTCTAATTTGGACAACTCCGTTTGAAGCTCAATTTCTTCATCCTTAAAAGCAATATTATCGTTTTCAAAACGCGTTAAGAGACGATCTGATGTCTTGTAATTATGAAAGCCTAATGCCCCATCATAGTCGCGCTTTGTACGACTTAAGGTCATATATTTTTTAGTCTTTTCAGCCTTTTCAGACAAAGGTCCCAGTTGTTCTTCAATAGTTGCCATAACGTCGCGTACACGTTCCATGTTGCGGTCTGTGCTTGCAATACGACGCAATGCATCTTCTTTATTGATTTTAAAACGAGAAATACCTGCTACATCTTCAAAGATCAATCGGCGTTCCTCTGGCTTAGAGTTCAAGATGGCATCAATTCGGTTCTGACCGATAATGGCCATAGAGTCTTTACCAAGACCTGTATCAGCTAGTAAAAGATGGATATCCTTTAAGCGACAAGAGCGTTTATTGATGAGGAATTCACTTTCACCAGTACGATAAATACGACGTGTAATAGCTACCTCAGCCATATCTACATCTAATTGTTGGTCACTATTGTCAAATACAAGTGACCCGCAGGGCGCTTCGGTCACCATTCTGATTGCCGAAGGTTCGATGATTCCCGTCGGTCAGACCCAGCTGGCACATCTGGACAAGAGCCATGTAACGGTACACACCTACCCGGAATACCACCCCGAAACCTGCCTTGCCACCTTTCGGGTGGACATCGACGTTGCCACCTGCGGCGCCATCACCCCTCTTTCTACTTTGGATTACCTCATCAGCTCCTTCGATTCCGATATTATCACCATGGACTACCGGGTGCGCGGTTTCACCCGCGACATCAACGGTCAAAAACTGTTTCTGGATCACCCGGTCACCTCCATCCAGGATTACATCGACCCTGCCACCCTGCGCAGGTATGATGCGGTGGACATCAACGTCTATG
>NZ_CALJSP010000150.1:0-1436 GCF_937975875.1 Veillonella dispar
ACAGGCACAGATCGAAGCATTCTACGCTGTGCAGAAGAAGAAGTAAGGAGGGCCGCGCTGCACTTACATCGTAACCAGCTACGCCAGCCGCCGTATTTGCTACGGAATTAGAACCTAACGCAACGCCATCATCTTCTGTTACTTTCGCTTTATAACCTAATGCAGTACCTTTTTCACTTGTTGCAGTTGCATCCGCACCAAGTGCCGTACCAAAGTTACCTGCTGCAGAGGCACGTACGCCTGCTGCTGTCGCATTTGTGCCTGTAGCACCTTTATTATCATAGTTTGCATCAGCAGATGTGCCTTTAGCGCTGAAGAAGTTAGTTTGTGCCGCTTCTACAGCTTCTTTTACTGTATGGTATGTGCTATTTTTAATGCTGAAATCAGGTGCTTTGTAGGTAGAACCATTCGCTTGATACCCTGTGTATGTAGGGCCTGCAATGGTCATAGCCAAGTTATTATTTACATAACGCAATTGTTTAATCGTTGCAGCGTCATTATCATTTTGACCACCTGCTACGTTAACAATACGACGAGGCGTACCAGTATTACCAACTGCTACTACACCCGCTTCTGCAGGGTTTATTTCGTTGGTGAAAGCTGCATACGTGTTCACCAATGGACCATTGAATTCAGTACCAGCACCAAGGGCGATGGAGTTATTAGAAGAAATCTTCGCACCCGCACCTAATGCCATGGAGTTTTCACCCGTAACCTCTGCACCATTACCGATGGCTGTAGCATTGTTACTACTTGCTTTCGCAGCCGTACCAATAGCCATAGTACCCGCTTTACTAGCTTCCGCTGTACCACCGATGGCAAGAGCATTCGCTTCTAGTGCCTTTGCTTGACCACCTAAAGCGATGGCATTTAGCTGTCTAGCTTGTGCTGTTCTACCCATAGCAATCGCATTAGCACCTGTAGCATACGCCGTATTACCAAAGGCAAATGCATCTGTAGCAGTAGCACGAGAGGAATTACCCATTGCTACTGCATTAGCTGCTTTAGTTTTAGCATTAGAACCAAATGCCATAGAATCACTTGCCGCGGCTTCAGTACGCGCTTTTGTGCCGAATGCAAGAGAACGTGCACCTTCTGTTACAGTATTAGTATTACCATTATAGGCTGCGCTAGGTTCATTACCACTACCTGCTACAGTAATCGGCTCAGCTGCACCGATGGCAATGGATTGATCACCCTTGGATTGCGCAGAATAACCTAAAGCAAAACTACCCGTACCACTCGCCCAAGAAGTTGTACCAATAGCTGTAGAGAAATTACCTGTCGCTGCTGATTGGCGCATCATCGCTAGAGAGTTAAAGCCACTAGATAAGGAAGCCGTGCCAATAGCCATAGCAGATGGTTTTGTGGACTGTGCATAATTACCAAGGGAAAAAGATAAACCACCTGTAGCTTGTGCATAGTCGCCAATAGCC
>NZ_CALJSP010000151.1:0-15953 GCF_937975875.1 Veillonella dispar
TGCGTGCTGACCTCGGTGAATATACACCTAAACGCATAGGTCATTTTGATTTAATCAAGAAATACCAACATCACTTTGGATTTGAACGTCATTTAGATCGTCGCAATGCGCAGGTGGTGAGCGATATTTTGCATATCATGCGCGTTCAAGGTCGCGAGCTAGACTACAACATGAGCGGCTTCTTCAAATCAGATTGTCGTGAAATGTACCCAAGCCGCTTCATCCAAGGCATGGCAGCAGTTATCGGTGTACCATTTGTACTTGGCTCTGATGCACATAGCGTGGCAGATATAGAAAACGTTTGGGGCTAGCATAAAATCATTATTATAGTAAATACATGAAATATTAACGGTTCTATTGACAATTCTATAGAACCGTTATATTATAATTTCATGCTTTAATTAGATAAAGCGATAAAATAGGAAAGTATCGATATAGGTAAATTTTTTCTCATAGGTAAATGAAAGCCATTTAACTCGTTTGAAACTGATTATATGATGCTTTCACAGACATGAGAAATGAAATGATAGAAAGGATGTTTAGGATGGTACAGCAGCAATTACCTACGGGGTTCCGTGATGATATAGGGGCCGTAGCGGAGCGCAAGGATGATGTGAGCCAATATGTGCTCGGTCTATGTCGTAGTCGCCAATACACAAAGATCTCTACACCTCTTGTGGAGTACAAGGATGTATTTAATGGCTATGCAATGGGGCGCGGTCAGCATATGTACGAGTTCATGGATAGTTCTGATGAGTCCGTCGTAATTCGTCCTGATTTGACCATGCCGATTGGACGTTTCTTGGCCACTACTAATATTGAATTGCCTCGCACGTTCTACTATTTAGGCGATGTGTTCATGAAAAATAAAAAGCACCGTGGTGATGTGAATCAAGTAACGCAAGGCGGCATCGAGATGGTAGGCTATGAAGGCATTGAAGCAGAGCAAGAATGCTTTGCCATCATTAAAGAGGTAAACGAAACACAGCTTGGTAATAACTTATTGCTTGAGATTGGGGATGCTCGCTTCTCTCGTGCTATCACCGATGCGCTAGGCCTTAGTGATGAGGAAAGAACAGAGCTATTAGATGCTTTGTTTACCAAATATTTACCTCGTTACAACGAGTTGATTTCCGACTTTAAAAATAGTGCGTTATATCCATTCTTAACTGTATGGCCTCGCTTGTTTGGCACGGTCCGAGATATTAAAGATGAGCTCAACCAAATCATCTTGCCAGCAGCGGCGCAACGCATTTTAGACAATCTCGTCGATATGGCTAACCAAGTGGCTCAAACAGGCCAACAGGTTCGTATCGACGTGTCTACAGAACCGTTTCAATCTTATTACACAGGCCTCACCTTTAGAGGCTACGTGGATGGCGTATCTCAATACATCGTCAGCGGCGGCCGTTATGATGGCTTGCTCTCTAGCTTTGATGGTACGCCGATGCCTGCGGTGGGAATGGCTTTTAATATTGATGTGTTGACAGATGTTACCTTGAATGGTGAAAGCAACAATCAAGATAATGGCAAATTGCGTATAGCTCTTACAAAGGGCCGTGTAGAGAAGGATTTTATTCCTCTTCTAGAAGCATGCGGTATTGATTGTGAACCATTACGCAACAAGGCGCGTAAGCTCATCATTCCATTAGGTGATGCCATTGAGGTAATACTCGCTAAAGGCCCTGATGTAACAACATATTTGAAAAATGGTGTAGTAGACCTCGGTATTGTTGGTAGTGATGTACTAGATGAACAAGATGATACAAGCTATGAAATGCTTGATCTACAAACTGGTAAATGCCAATTTATTTTGGCCTCTCTTGCGGGCTATGATCCTAAAGAAGGTCGCCGCCAACGTATTGGTACAAAATATCCAACTATTACAAAACAGTACTTTGGGGCCCAAGATGTGGAAATCATCAAAATTGAAGGTTCCGTTGAGTTAGCACCTCTCGTAGGTCTAGCGGATGCCATCGTAGATATTACGGAAACGGGCACAACATTACGTGAAAACAACTTAGAAATCTTCGACTGGTTGCAAAAGATTTCTACTCGCTTAGTAGCTAATCCATTAGCGTTAAAACAAAAGAGAAATACTATTTTCAAACTAATAGACCAGCTTTCAGAAGCCATTAATAAATAAGAGATAGAACTAATAGTGCGAATAGCATATAGGAAGAAGGATAAGACATGAAAATTTATAAAGAATCATTAGATACGATGCTCGGTATCGTGCGAAATTATACGCAACAAACTACAGACATGGAAATTGAACGTCGCGTGTACGATATCATCGAGGATGTGCGCACCAATGGCGATGCGGCCTTAAAGGCCTATTCTGAAAAGTTCGATGCCGTTACTATCGAAGATTTCAAGGTGCCTCAAGAGGAAATCGATGCCGCTTATGAGTCCTTATCCGACGATTTAAAAGCGGCCTTATTAAAGGCAAAGGCTAATATCACTGAGTTCCACAGCCGTGAAATCGAGCAAGGCTTTGTAGATATGGATACACCAGGCATCATCCGTGGTCAGAAGGTAATTCCATTGGCTCGCGTTGGCCTTTACGTTCCTGGCGGTACAGCAGCATATCCTTCTACTATCATTATGACTGCGTTGCCAGCTAAAATTGCAGGTGTTAAAGAAATCGTTATGGTTACACCTCCTCAAAAGGACGGCATCAATCCTGCTGTATTGGGTGCTGCTAAGCTTGCTGGAGTTGATGCAGTATACCAAGTTGGTGGCGCTCAAGGTGTAGCAGCCCTTGCATATGGTACTGAAAGTATTCCAAAGGTCGATAAAATCGTAGGCCCTGGCAATATTTACGTAGCCACTGCAAAACGCCAAGTATTCGGTCAAGTCGATATCGACATGATTGCGGGCCCTAGTGAAATCGGTGTTATTGCTGACGACAGTGCTAATCCAGTTCATCTCGCCGCAGACCTCTTGTCCCAAGCGGAACATGATCCTCGGGCGCGCACTATTATGGTTACTACTAGTGAAAGCTTGGCAAATGCTGTATCCGATGAGGTAGAACGTCAATTGAAATTGTTGCCTCGTGAAAGCATCGCTCGTCCTGCTATTGAGAATAACAGCTATATTGCCGTTATGGACAGTGTTGAAGACATGTTTACAGTCATGAACGAAGTAGCACCAGAGCATTTAGAAATCCAATTACCAGATCCAATGAACTACATGAGCCTCGTTCAAAATGCAGGATCCGTATTCCTCGGCGCTTATGCATCTGAACCATTGGGCGACTACGTAGGCGGTACAAATCACGTGTTGCCAACAAGTGGTACAGCACGCTTCTCCTCTCCACTTGGTGTATATGATTTCGTGAAACGTACATCCTTTACACAATTTACAAAAGAACGGTTAGAAGAAGTGGCAATACACATCACTACATTAGCTCGTACAGAAGGCCTTGAAGCACATGCTCGCGCCATCGAAGTACGTTTTGAAAAATAGATTTGGAGTATAGAGGTCGTTATGATACGCACAGGTATGGTGCAACGCACCACGCAAGAAACAGATATTACAGTAGAACTTACCCTTGATGGGGCGCAAACGAGCTCCATCTCCACAGGGATTGGATTTTTTGACCACATGTTGACGCTGCTGGCAAAACACGGCCGCTTTGGTCTCGTGGTTGAGGCAAAGGGCGATACATACGTAGATGCTCACCACACCGTTGAGGACATCGGACTGGCGTTAGGTCAGGCTTTGGTGAAAGCCCTTGGCGATAAGGCTGGCATCGAGCGTTACGGCGATGCCTGGGTTCCTATGGACGAAGCACTAACACAAGTTGTAATCGACTTGAGCGGCCGTCCGTACCTTGTATTCCAAGGTGAATGGAGCACTCCAGTTCTTGGGGGCAACTTTGAAACAGAGCTAGTGGAGGATTTCTTTCAAGCTCTTGCTATGAGCGCTGCTATGAATTTACATGTTCGCAATCTATATGGTCGCAACACGCACCACATTATTGAAAGCATGTTTAAGGCTACAGGTCGCGCATTGCGCAAGGCCGTTACGATTAACCCAGATATTCAAGGGGTAAACTCCACAAAGGGTGTTATTTAATACAGTCATTTAATAAAGGAGAACCTATGATTTTTCCAGCTATAGATTTACAAGATGGTCGCAGCGTTCGCCTCTATAAAGGTGACTTCGCGCAGGAAACTGTTATCAATCCAGATCCAGTGGACCAAGCAAAACAATATGAAGATGCCAAGGTAGGCGCACTCCACCTCGTCGATTTAGACGGTGCTAAGGCAGGTAAGCCTGTTAATGTGGACATTGTAAAAGCAGTGCGTCAGGCTTTCACAGGCATCCTTGAAATCGGTGGAGGCATTCGAGATAAAGCAGCTGTTGACCTCTATTTAGGTTTAGGTGTAGACCGCGTTATCTTAGGTTCCGTAGCACTCAAAAATCCAGAGCTTACCAAACGAGTGATTGCTGAATATGGTGCAGAGCGCATTGTAATCGGCGTAGACGGTAAAAATGGTAAGGTCGCTGCTGAAGGTTGGCTCGATCAATCCGATGTGCCTATGACCGATTTGATTGGCGCTATGGTTGAAGGCGGCGCAAAGTACTTCATCGTTACCGATGTGGACAGAGATGGCACTATGCAAGGTGCTAACGAGGACTTGCTTGGCAATTTGCAAAAAGAATTCCCTACAGCGCGTATCGTTGCGTCTGGTGGCGTTCGTAATTTAGAAGACATTAAATCCCTTGAAGCTAAAGGCGTTATGGATAGCATCGTTGGTAAGGCTTTGTATGAAGGAACTATTACATTAGAGGAAATTGCCGGGTACAATCAACGGTAATTATATTGCTGATGCTATTCCTGTAGTATTTACAACATGTGTTGTTTAGCATGACCGATGAAATAGATTGATAACATTTAGTGGGGAGTAGAATTATGTTAGCGAAACGGATTATTCCATGCCTTGATGTGGATGATGGGCGCGTTAAAAAAGGGGTTAACTTTGTTAACCTCGTAGATGTAGGGAGTCCCGTAGATATTGCGGCTTCCTATGAACAGCAACAGGCTGACGAATTAGTATTCTTAGATATTACGGCTACTGTCGATGCACGGACTACTATGCGCGACGTGGTGCAAGAGATTTCTTCCCAGGTATTTATGCCGCTCACCGTTGGTGGTGGTATTAAGAGCGTTGATAATATGACGGCTTTGTTGAAAGCTGGCGCCGACAAGGTATCTTTGAATTCGGCAGCTCTTGCAAATCCTGAACTCATCACAGAAGGAGCTCAAAAGTTTGGTAACCAATGTATGGTAGTGGCTATCGATGTAAAAACAGACGAAGAGACTGGCGAATGGTACGCTTATACGCATGGTGGTCGTAAGCGCACCGAATGGAAAGCCCTCGATTGGGCTAAGGAAGCTGTCTCTCGTGGAGCAGGGGAATTGCTTGTAACGAGCATGGATAAGGACGGCACTAAATCTGGCTTTGATATCGAACTATATAAGGCCATTGAAGCCGTTGTAGATGTACCTATTATCGCATCTGGTGGTGCCGGCAAGGTTCAAGATTTTATAGACCTCTTTGAACAAACCGGCGTTACCGGTGCACTAGCGGCATCTATCTTCCACTTTGGAGAAATTAAAATCCCTGATCTTAAAAATGAATTACGAGCTCGAGGAATTACTGTACGATAAAAGTAATTTACATAATTAGAGTATGGTAAACGGATTAAATGCCTCCAATATGGTAATGGTACTAATTAAAACATTGAATTTTGAAAAGATTACTTGTATTAAAGGATTACTATATGAAACCGGATTTTGAAAAGGGAAATGGCTTATTGCCAACGGTTGTACAAGACGTAGACACAAAAGACGTGCTCATGGTGGCGTGGATGAACGAAGAAAGCTTTCACAAAACACTAGAGACAAAGGAAACGTGGTTTTGGTCTCGTTCTCGCCAAGAGCTATGGCACAAGGGTGGTACCAGTGGCAATGTGCAGCACGTGGTGAGCATGGCCCTCGATTGCGATGGAGATACCTTGCTCATTTTAGTTAAGCCAGAAGGTCCTGCGTGTCACACGGGGCGCACAAGCTGTTTCTTTAATGATGTAGATTGGAGTTAGTCATGGCACAACAAACATTGAACGAATTATACGAAATTATTAAGAACCGCAAAGCGCAACCTAAGGAAGGTTCTTATACGAATTACTTATTTGATAAAGGTCTCGATAAAATCTTGAAAAAGGTAGGCGAAGAGGCTACAGAGGTTGTCATCGCTGCAAAGAACGAAGATCCTCAAGAGTTGATTTACGAAACAGCAGATGTGTTGTATCACTTGCTCGTATTATTGGCGGAAAAAAATATCCCTTACGAAGCCATTGAGGCAGAACTTGCGAGCCGTGAAGGGGTAGTGAGCAAGACTACAGATCGTCCAGAGATTACGAATTTATAATGAACACCGTATGGTGAGCTTACATAAGTTCATATGAGTTTTAATAAATGTATTTGCATTGAAATACGTACATATGAGTTTAGATGAGTATATAAACACAAAATGAGTTTGAACGCGTGTATATACGTTAAGAAAATAGTTAGAAAGGATAGCCTATGAAAGAGATAATTCGCACATTGAAACCCTATATACCAGAGGAGCCTGCTGCAGCGGTAAAGGAACGTCTTGGGGTGGACCGATTAGTGCGCTTGTCAGCCAACGAAAATCCATACGGTACATCTCCATTGGTGCGCGAGGCTATCCTTAGCTATGTCACATATAATGATGCTAACTATTATCCTGATGGTAATGCTACCGACTTGCGTATGAAATTGGCTGCGTATTGGAAGGTACAACCAGAGCAACTCGTTATCGGTGTAGGCCTTGATGAGGTTATTGCCATGGTCAATAAAACATTGATCAGCGCTGGTGACTCCATCGTGGTAAGCGTGCCAGCTTTCTCCGAGTATGCTTTAAATGGTCTCGTTGAGGGAGCTGAAATTCGTGAGGTCCAAGCTGATTTTGAAACAGGTCACTATGATTTTGCTGCATTGTTGAAAGCTGTAGATGACACAACACGTCTCGTATGGATTTGTAATCCTAATAACCCGACAGGTACCTATGAAACTGTTGAAGATATCCGTAACTTTATTGCAAAAGTACCAAAAGACACACTAGTTATCATCGATGAGGCTTATATTGATTTTGTTACGTCCGTAGATGTTCCTACAGCACGTGCATTGCTAGATGAGTTCCCAAATGTAGCTATTATGCGTACCTTCTCCAAGGCATATGGTCTTGCTAATTACCGTGTAGGCTATATGATGACGCCTTTAGAGCTTGCGAACTATATGCAAACTATCCGCTTGCCATATAATCTCAATACTTTATCCCAAGTAGCAGCAGAAGCAGCCTTTGATGATCAAGCATTCTTAACAAGAACGATATCTCAAAATGCAGAAGAGCGGGCTAAATGGGAAAGCTTGTTTGATGAATTAGGTATTCACTACTACAAGAGTGAAGCGAACTTTATTTTCTTTGCTGTATCTGATGCAGAAGGCTTGGCTGATGCATGGTTAAAAGAAGGCTATCAAGTGCGCCGCGGACAACGGGAAGGTTGGTTGAGACTTACCATTCCAATGGCTCAAGATGGAGCTGTTATGCGCGGTATATTAAAACAATTCATGAATTAATCAATATGGGATATATCATATATACTAATAATTTGCGCCTTATGATATCAACTTTCATTCTATAGAATGGAGTTTAGCTTTTACCCAATTGAATGGCAGGAGTTTGTATCCTGTTTAGAGAATATATATAACGAAAACAACGTGAATGACGAGCCCTAGTAATGACTGGGGCTCATTAAGGCTGTTGAAAGGAGTATATTATGATTGCCATTATAGATTATGATGCGGGCAATACATTTAATGTTCAGAAAGCGTTGGCCTACATCGGACTTGATGCGGTGCTAACAGCAGATCCTGAGGTTATACTAAATGCTGATGGCGTTCTCTTGCCAGGTGTAGGCGCCTATGCGTCGGCAGTAGCAGTCCTTAAGGAACGTGGTCTCGTCGATGTCATTCATGAAGTGGTAAAACGAGAAATACCATTATTAGGTATTTGCTTGGGTATGCAGCTATTATTTGAAGAGTCCGAAGAATATGGCCCAACACCAGGCTTAGGACTTATTCCAGGCAAGGTAAAAGAAATTCCTCGTGACCTTGGCCTCAGTGTGCCCCACATGGGTTGGAACAAAAATACAGTGCACCATCCAGATAGTGCTTTCAGCAATGTAGACAATCAATATACCTATTTCGTTCATTCCTATTATGTAGATACAGACCCTGAATTTATTACATCCACTGCAAACTATGGTATCGATGTACCTGGCGTTGTAGAGCGCGGTAGAGTGTATGGAATGCAATTTCATCCTGAAAAAAGTGGTGTAGTAGGTTTAAATCTATTGCGTGCATTTGGCAATATTACGGAAGCCTATGCAGCGGCGAAACAATAGGAGGGTCATTCTATGTTAGCGAAACGTATTATTCCTTGCCTCAGTGTGGCCAATGGTCGTGTCCAGAATGGTGTGCAATTCCGAGATATGGTTGATGCCGGTAATCCTGTTGAATGTGCGGAACGTTATGAGATACAAGGGGCGGACGAACTTGTATTATTAGATATAACGGCTACAACAGAAGGCCGTAAAACCTTTACTGATATAGTACTCAATGCATCGGATAAGGTATTCATGCCATTAACTGTAGGTGGTGGCATTACTTCTGTGGAGGATATGATGCAGCTTATGAAAGCTGGTGCCGATAAGGTTTCTATCAATACGGCGGCATTATCTAATCCATCCCTTATTACAGAAGGGGCAAAGAAGTTTGGCAATCAAGGTATCGTTGTGTGCTTAGATGTAAAATATAATCCTTTTGAAAAAATGTGGTATGCCTATGGACATGGCACATCTGATGATCCGGGGGCACAATGCAAAAATGCTTTAGAATGGGCGAAAGAAGCGATAGACCGTGGTGCAGGTGAGTTATTGGTAACGAGTATCGATAGACATGGCACAGGTCTTGGCTTTGATATTGAATTATATCAGGCCTTGGCAGAGGTTGTTGATGTGCCTGTAACGGCCTTTGGTGGTGCTGGAAATATACAGCATTTTGTGGATTTATTTACAAAGACAAATGTAACTGGAGCTCTTGCTGACGCGTTGCTACATAACAAAGTTTTAACTATAAAAGATATTAAAAAAGCACTTCATGAAGTAGGCATCGTCGTAAGACAATAGATAATTACTATCAAAATAAAACGATAAAAGCATTCTCTTATTAACGGAGAATGCTTTTTAATTATGCTTTTAACTCATAATGTACATTCAAAATGAGAAATCGATAATTGACACTTTTATGTTTAGATATACAATAATTATTGTAAGTACTAAAAGTTTAGAGAGCCAATGTGGCATGGATGAGCAAAAGATTTATCAGATATTTTTATATAACACCATGTCACACAAGACAATTGGAGGTGTTTATATGGTTATGAATGGTATTTACTTAGTTATAGCCTCCGCGTGTATTCTAATTTTAGCGTACCGCTTTTACGGGGCTTTCATAGCGGCGAAAGTATTAACATTGGATGAATATCGTCCAACGCCAGCTATGGTTCACAACGACGGTCACGATTACGTGCCAACTAACAAATGGGTAACATTTGGTCATCACTTTGCAGCGATTGCTGGTGCAGGTCCTCTTGTAGGTCCTGTTATCGCAGCCCAGTTCGGGTATTTGCCTGGCGCATTATGGATCCTTATCGGTTCCGTATTAGCTGGCGCTGTACATGACATGGTTATCTTGTTCGCATCTGTTCGCTATGATGGTAAATCTATTGCGGATATTGCACGGGAAGAAATCAGTAAATTTGCTGGTTTCGGTGCTATGCTTGCTACATTGTTCCTATTGATCATCACCCTTGCTGGTATGGCCGTAGTAGTAGCTAACGCATTGCATAACTCCCCATGGGGTTTCTTCTCCGTATTTGCTACAATTCCAATCGCTATTTTCATTGGTATTTATTTGAAATGGTTGCGTCCTGGTAAAATTCAAGAAGCAACTATTATCGGTGTAGCATTGATCTTCGCAGCTATTATCTACGGTCCAAACGTAGCAGCTAGCGAATATGCTTCTTGGTTCACATATGACTTGCAAACTATTGAAATCATGCTTGCAGTCTATGGTTTCTTTGCAGCAGCATTGCCAGTATGGTTATTGCTTGCTCCTCGTGACTATTTGTCCACATACCTTAAAATCGGTACAATCGGCGCATTGGCTCTTGGTATTATCATCGTAATGCCTGAAATTCAAATGCCAGCTGTTACTCCTTATATCTGGGGTGGCGGTCCTGTATTGAAAGGTTCTGTATTCCCTTACATCTTCATTACTATCGCATGTGGTGCGTTGTCTGGTTTCCATACTGTTATCGCAACAGGTACAACACCTAAAATGCTTACTAATGAAAAAGAAATCTTGCCTATCGGCTATGGTGCAATGTTAACAGAAGGCTTCATCGCTATGATGGCGTTGATCGCAGCTACTGCATTGCATCCAGATGATTACTTCGCAATTAACTCCACTGTTGAATCCTTCAAAGCGTTAGGCCTTCAAGTTCATGAATTGCCAGCATTGTCCGCAATGGTTGGTGAAGACTTGATGCATCGTCCTGGTGGTGCCGTATCCCTTGCAGTAGGTATGGCTCATATCTTCTCCAGATTGCCTAACATGGATCACTTATTGGGTTACTGGTATCACTTCTGTATCATGTTCGAAGCATTGTTCATCATGACTTTGATCGATGCTGGTACTCGCGTAGGTCGTTACTTACTTCAAGAATTATTAGGTCATTTCCATCCTAAATTCAACGACCAACATTGGGCTCCTGGCGTTTATGGTTGTGCAGCTTTAATTTGTGTATTGTGGGGCTACCTAGTTCTACAAGGTAACATCGGTATTATTTGGCCTCTATTCGGCGTATCTAACCAATTATTAGGTACTATGACATTGGCTGTAGGTACTACAGTTATCATGCGACTTGGCCGCAAACGTTATGCATGGGTAACAGGTATTCCTTGTATTCTCATGGCTATCGTGGCTATCGCTGCAGACTTTGAAAACGTATTTAACAGCTACATTCCAGCTGGTAAATGGATCCTAGTAGCATTCAGTGCTGCTATGTTCCTCATGATTCTTATCGTATTAGTAGAAGCAGTTCGCAGCTGGATTCGTTTGTCTGACATTCCTCAAGACTATCGCACTCAAGCTGAAATCGAAGCTGAAAGCCTCGTAAAATACGGTAAAGAAGCAAAAGCATAATAGCTTGTTTTATTAAACATTTAAAAGAGCACTCATAAAGAGTGCTCTTTTTTATATAATTAGTGTATTTCATGGAAATCTATAGGGCTGAAAATAAAATTCTATAGAATTTATTGACATGAATAGAAATCTAATATAGGATGTATGTAGTGATGTTTATTACTACAATAAAATAGTTAGGTAACGGCGCCTTGCATGCAGAGTTTCTGCGAGCAAGGCGCTTTTTGTATGGAAAGGAGTATCTTATGGTCAATATGATTGATACGGGCAACACAGCATGGGTCTTGTTGTGTGCTGCATTAGTATTCTTTATGACACCTGGTTTAGCGTTATTTTATGGTGGGATGGCGCGTAGTAAAAATGTGCTAGGTACGATCATGCAGAGCTTCTTTTTGATTGGTGTCATCTCTGTTGAGTTTATTTTGATAGGCTATACGTTGATTTTTGGTGATGATCTACATGGCATCATCGGCGACTTTAGTAAATTTGGCCTTGGTGGTGCGGAGACAGCCATCTTAAGTGGTACACATATTCCTGAGCTTGCTTTTGTAGCATTTCAATGCATGTTTGCTGTCATTACACCAGCCATCATGAGTGGTTCTATTACAGGTCGGATGCGCTTTGCTCCCTTTGTAATATTCGCTTTGTTATGGTCCATCTTTGTATATAATCCGATGGCTCATTGGATTTGGGGTGGTGGATTCCTTAGCGATTTAGGTGCATTAGACTTTGCCGGAGGGCTTGCGATTCACGTGTTGTCCGGTGTGTCTGGGTTGACCTTGTGTATGTTGCTAGGACGTCGCCGCGGCTATGGACGCATGCCTATGCTGCCTCACCATTTGCCGATGACAATTCTTGGGGCTGCTATTCTATGGTTCGGTTGGTTTGGCTTTAATGCAGGCTCTGCTCTTGGTGTAGGGTTCCTTGCGGCTAATGCCGTTTTAACTACACAAATCTCTGCAGCGGTTGGTATTGTAGGCTGGGTGCTAGTAGAAATGATGCACCGCGGTAAACCTACTGTATTAGGAGCTGCCTCTGGCGGTGTATCTGGCCTTGTGGCGATTACACCAGCAGCAGGCTTTGTAACGCCTATGGCGGCCATTATAATTGGTTTTGTCGGTGCCGTTGTATGTTATCTTGCGGTAGCCATTATTAAAAACCGCCTTGGCTACGATGATTCTCTTGATGCCTTTGGTATTCATGGTGTAGGCGGCACGTGGGGCGCTATCGCTACAGGTTTATGGGCTACAACGACGATTAATCCTGATGGGGCTAATGGTTTGTTCTATGGCGGTTCCTTATTAGGCCCTCAATTACTTTCACTTGTGATTGCCTATGTATTTGCCATTCTAGGTACATTTATACTATTTAAAATCGTCAGCGCCTTTATGGATATGCGCGTTAGCATTGGCTCTGAATCACTTGGCATCGATATTAGTGAACATGGCGAAGGTGCTTATAATCAATCTGAATTTAAAAGCTCAGGGCGATTTATTTCGTCCAATCAAACGTCATTGTTATGATTTGTGATAGATACATAGTAAGGTACAATTGGATGTATATATGCTGTAATTGGTGAAAGTTAGGTTATATAATGCGTACTTCTGTACCACATAGGAGATAGATATATGAAACGAATGAAAAAGGTAGATATAATCGCTCGTGCAGAGCAGCTAGAGGATTTAAAAGAGGCGTTAAACAAGATTGGCATTCAAGGCATGACGGTGTCACAAGTCTTCGGCTGTGGATTACAAAAGGGCCATACCGAAGTATATCGGGGCCAACAATATGATGTAAATTTAATTCCTATGGTAAAAGTTGAAACCGTTGTGTGTGATGTGCCTGTGGATCTCGTGATGGATACAGCACGTAATACATTACAAACTGGTGAAGTAGGGGACGGTAAAATTTTTGTATACGATGTAGAAGACGCGATGCGTATACGGACAGGCACAAGAGGTACTAAAGCTGTAACAGACGACGAAGCATAACAACCGAATACTAAAACAGAAAAAAGACGAGGTTTACCCTCGTCTTTTTTCTGTTTAACTCTTTTCGAGTAATGCTTCATATCATTATTATTATCAGAGTTTAGGAATATATTTTATTTTAATGGGACACCTTTGTAACAAACGTTATGAAATGAGTGGTCTATACATAATGAGCGACTTAGCTCGCTTTGGAGCGAAGTTGTATAGACCACTCATTTCAATATACCGGCCGCTACGTTTTAGGGCCCCATTAAAATAAAATTATAAATGCATCATGATATAATAATGCTATGAAACATTACATACGTTCCTATTGGACAAAATATAAACAATTGTATAAGAAAGGCCTAAAAGGCATTGCTGCTTTTCTTGCCATTGGAGCGATTATTTTCTTTGTGTTGGCTACGATAGCGAGTCGTGGGATGGGCGTTATCTTCAATGAGGTTATGGCTCGGCAAACGATGATGCGTGGTTCTGTAACCGTAGAGAGTTTAACTGCAACACCGTGGGGGACATTATCTTTTACCGACTTGGTGTGGAAAGATCCTGAAGGCCGTGAATTGCTTACCGTTCCAAGTGGTAAGATTCGCGTCAATATGTGGGACGTAGTCACTCGTAACTTTAAGGCTTCCGCTATCAATGGCATTGAGCTCAACGATGCTACAATCGTAGTCGATCTAGATGATAATAACCGACTAGACTTCGTACCTGCATCGCCTGATGTGAATAAGCCTCTCGATGAAGTAGAACCTCGCCCTAAGCCGCCTAAAAAGACTACTCAAGATCGGCAAGAGGAATTGGCGAAGAAGGTTCGTAATTTTAATTGGGAAGGCCAACATTTGGACCTTACCATTACACTTAGAAATAATCAGTTAGAAATCTTTCAGAAAAATCGTCACTATGTGATGAAGAATGTAGAGGCTAAAATTCATCTTGATAGTAAGCGCGCTATTTGCGTTGATATGGAAACCGGTAAGTTTGGTGGAACCGCTATTGGTGATGGAATGACACTAAAAGGACGCGTTGATTTAAAGGATGTGTTGAAGCATCGCATGCCTCAACTGGATTTACAGTTTGATGTGAAAGGCGTAGACCCAGCATCCCTTGGTTTTGGCGATAATATTCACGATGCTATGACCTTGTTGACAAAGGTAACAGGTGATTTTAATCGACCGTTAGCTAAAGGCCGTGTAACGATGCCTATTTTACGTATTCCTGCGCTTACCTTTGAAAACGTCGTGGGTGATGTAACGTACCAAGATGGCATTTTAAATTTTGAAAATGTTAATGCTAATGTGTACAGTGGCAAATTAGAGGCAAAAGGGGTATACAATTTAGATACAAGAGCCTATACCATTACAGGAGTAGCTAAGGATTTAGATAGTAGTGAGGCCCTTAAAACACCTGAGTTCGTCGTTCCTGTATCGGCTAATTTGAACTTTAAAAGCGAAGGTAAGCCTCGTGATATGGAGGTGTGGGGAAATTTCTGGTCTGGTGAAGGCCATTATATGCTCATTCCAATTAAAAATATTACAGGAAACTTTCATAATAAGGGACGTCATTTATCATTTAGTGATGTGACAGTTAATACGAATATTACGACCATTTCTACAGATGCGTTGCGCATCGATAATGGGCAACTCACCATGGGGCCTCTTAACATTACATCGCATGGGGGCAGTAATTTTATCCTCTATGACGAGTCCTTCGATGAGATTGATGAGAACATGGATCGGATTAAAGTTGGGATGAAGCAAGCTGGTGAAAATAGTAAGCGTGCCTCTGATTCAGCTAAAGGTATAGATAGTATCAAGGTTCCCGATGATGTAAAAGAATCTGTTGGTGATGTAAAACGCCAAATGAATGAGGTGAAAGATGCTTTCAAAGGTATCAAAATAAAGTGATAAATGAAATATAAATGATATTAACTCTCTTTCATTGTGCATTTATTTAGATGGTTTATAATAAATCTCCGTTATCATAATTTTTGATAAAATACTTTTGTGTTATTTGGAGGTTTTTTATGAAAGCATCAAAACAATTCTCTATCGTTTTGGCCGCAGCTGTACTTGCTTTTGGCGCTGTTACAGTAGCACCACAACAAGCAGACGCTTCTTATGGCTACAAATATACTGATTCCCAACGTCCGCCAGTATCTACTCCAACAGGTTATGTTAATCCAGCTATGGGTTCTACAGTAACTGTTACAGATCCTGCACCTACTACAAATAAATTGACTACTCCTAAAGCTAGTACTACTATTGAAAACATTACTGTGACTAATGTTGCACCAAAATACTCTGATTACAATGATATTGCAGCATACTCTCTAGCAGTAGCTGACTATTTCATGGCGAAGATCATGGCTATATATGGTAGTGGTAATACGGCACTTAACCGTTATGGTTTTGGCAGATAATATAGTCATCAAATTTAGTAAAACTAATTTCGAATAATTATATATGCTATATAATAAAAAGGTCCCGTATGGGACCTTTTTATTTGCATAAATTTTTTAATGCGTTGAGAGCTTGCTCAACAATCTCTTAACCGTAACGAGCTGATTCGCCTGGAAGGTGTTGCCGAAGTGACTCTTT
>NZ_CALJSP010000152.1:0-4954 GCF_937975875.1 Veillonella dispar
CGCCTGAGGTCTGCGACTGAAGCCAAAGATTGGGTTTTCACGTACGATATACATAGTACTATCCCATAAAGCCCATCGAAGATCAGCTGACGTATCATGACCTTGGAATATGGACCATAGTCTCGAGGCGATTTCACCATCATAAAAGTACAAGATAATTGGCACTACTAATAGGGATAAGAATAATCTTCTTTCTACAAAGATAGCCCAGTAGAGGATCATCGCCGCAAAGCTAATCCAAATGCCTCTAGAATAGGTTAATAGCATCGTTAAGAACAATATAATCCCTATAACGAGCATCGTAACAACTTCGCGGGTACGATTTTCTTTCATATATACCAAGATATAACTGATACATACGCTGAGTACCATCAATAGATAAGCGCCCAATAAATTAGGGTTTTGTAATGTAGATGACATACGTCGCATCAATTTTGGGAACTGTGCTGCATCTACCCACTCTTTTATATGAATATTAGGAACAAATACATATTGATAAGCTCCTATGATACACACTAGTACAGCAGTACCTAATAGAGCACGAAGAAAATAATTCCACTGTTTAGGTGTTTGAATGTATGTGCGAACTAGATAATACATTCCTCCGCTGGCTACGATTTGATAAAACCAACTTTGAATTGACCAATCCCAATTTTCTGATACTAGTGCAGATATGCCAGTCCATACCACAAATATCATAACAGACCAGGATAAATAGCCCGTTGGTAAGCTCAGTGATTTACTAGATATCAAATCATATAAAGCAAGCCCTATCGCTAGCCACAGAAGTACATCCCCCACCATAGGTTGTAATGGCATAGCAACCACCACACCATAAATTAGACGCTCTATATAGAACGTAATTCTCTTCTGATTAGGAATAAGTGAGAGTTCCATAGGCTCACCTTAGTGACTCATCTCATGGTTAAACCACTGACGAGCATCTCCTAAAATATATAAAGAACCACAAACAGCGATAATATCACCATTCTTTGTATGTTTATAGGCTAAAGCCAATGCTTCTTCAACAGAATCAGCTGTTTGAGCTATAGCTTTTGGCACAATGTGACGTATTTTTTCAACCAAAACCTCTGGCACTTCTGTTCTATCTGTAGGTGCAGGTACTACAAGAACCGTATCCCCTGCCTTAACTACTTCACGAATAATGGCATCTTGATTTTTATCTTTAAGAATTGCCATCACAATCGTTTTTGGGGCGTCCTTAAATAGCTCACCATAGGTCATACTGAAGGATTCTGCGCCAGCCGCATTATGCGCGCCGTCAAAGATAAAGGTGCGATCTAAGCCGCGTTTAACTTCAAAACGCCCTGCCCACGTAGTACGAGCAAAGCCTTCGCGCATCGTTTCTTCACTGATGCTCTTATCTTCTTTCATCAATAGACGTACAGCCATCAATGCGCATGCGAGATTTACAGATTGATGAATACCTGCCATTGTCGTAAATAGCATAGCAGGAGCGGCATCATTAGTGCTCACCGTAATCATTTGACCACCTGTTACGGCACTACGGCTATCGATACCAAAATCTTTATTGAAAGCATATACTTTAGCATGCTTCTCTTTAGCCACCTCTTCAATAATACGAAGAGGTGCATCCTGTGCAGCCGTTACAACAGGGACTTTAGATTTAATAATCCCTGCCTTGTGACGTGCAATTTCCTCAACAGTATCACCACAGTAGGCTTGATGATCGATTGTTACATTGGTAATAACAGATACTTTTGGAGTCACGATATTTGTGGAGTCTAGTAGTCCACCTAAGCCAACTTCTACCACCGCATAGTCTACAGCTTGATCTTTAAAGAACAAAAAGGCTGCAGCCGTCAAGATTTCAAATTGCGTTGGTGCTTCTATTCCATTACTAATGATAGTATCAACGGCCACTTTTACACGGCTAATTAGATTACCGAAGGCTTCCTCTGTAATATTTCCATCATTGATTTGAATTCGCTCCGTATAGGATTGAAGGTGAGGCGATGTAAATCGCCCCACCCGTAATCCACTTGTAAACAGTGCGTAGGAAATATATGAGGTAACCGAGCCCTTACCATTCGTTCCTGTAACATGAACAATTTTATAGTCCTCTTGTGGATTCCCTAAGGCTTCCATAAGGGCTGTTATTCGTTCAAGGCCAGGCTTAATACCGAATGAAGATGCCTGTTCTAAATAGGCTAAGGCCTCTTGATATGTCATATAAACCTCCTATTATAAGGTTTCAAGGAACGCTTCACGTTCCAATAACGCTTGTTGTTTTTGTTTATATTCTTCTAACTTTTCTTTTTCTTTTGCTACTACAGCTTCAGGAGCTTTTGCTAGGAAGCCTTGGTTAGACAATTTACCTTCCAAACGAGAAATTTCTTTTTCCATTTGGATTTTTTCCTTTGCAATACGCTCTCTTTCTTTTTCGCCATCGATTAAGTCTTTAAGCAAGAGATATACTTCCATACCATTTACAACTGTTACAGTCGCATTTTCTGGTTTTGGATCATCGGCACCAAGAATAGTTACCTTCTCAGCCCAAGCTAATGTTACAAAGTAATCGCTATGATCTGCTACAGTTTGAGCCAATGCTTCATCTGTTGGCGCAACGATAACCTCAGCTTTTTTACCTAAAGGCACATTCATTTCAGCACGCATGTTACGAATACCTTTAATGGCATCCATCATAACTTCCATTTGACGTGCTGCACCTTCAAGATTATCAAACTTCAATGCTTCTGGCCATTTAGTGACAACGATGCTATCCCCTTCATGAGGCAAGTGTTGCCAAATGTGTTCTGTTACGAACGGCATGAATGGATGTAATAATTCAAGCATGTGACGCAAGATTGTTACGAGTAAGTATTGAACTGTACGACGATCGCGTTCATTACCATCGTTATATAAACGAGGTTTAGCTAACTCAATATACCAGTCACAGTATGTATTCCAAATGAAGTCATATACAGAGCTTGCAGCTTCACCAAGTTCGAATTTATCTAGGTTAGAAGTTACACTTTGTACTGTTTCATTGTATTTTTGAACAATCCATTGGTCTGCTAATGTCAAATCATCTGCTGTTGGAACAAAGCTTTCATCATAATTTGTAAGATTCATCAATACAAATTTAGATGCATTCCAAATCTTATTAGCAAAGTTACGATTTGCTTCAACGCGTTCCATATAGAAGCGCATATCGTTACCAGGTGTATTGCCAGTTACGAGAGTAAAACGCAATGCATCAGCACCATATTGGTCGATAACTTCAAGAGGGTTAATACCATTGCCCAAGGATTTACTCATTTTACGACCTTGGCTATCACGCACAAGACCATGAATAAATACATGTTTAAATGGAATTTCATGTTCAAACTCAAGAGCCATGAAAATCATACGAGCAACCCAGAAGAAGATAATATCATATCCGGTTACCAGTACATCAGTTGGGTAGAAGTAATCCAGATCTTCTGTCTTATTTGGCCAGCCAAGAGTGGAGAATGGCCATAATGCAGAGGAGAACCAGGTATCCAGAGTATCTTCATCCTGCTTGAAATGGTTCTTACCGCACTTCGGGCATACAGTTGGAGCTTCTTTTGCAACAACTACATCACCGCAGTCCTGGCAGTAATAAGCAGGAATTCTGTGGCCCCACCATAACTGTCTGGAAATACACCAGTCACGGATGTTCTCTAACCAGTGAAGATAAGTCTTTCCAAAACTTTCCGGAACGAATTTTAACTGGCCGCTCTTTAATGCTTCAATGGCAGGTTTAGCCATTTCATCCATTTTTACAAACCACTGCTGTTTTACCATAGGCTCTACTGTGGTCTTGCAGCGGTCATGGGTACCTACATTGTGGGAATGAGGAACAACCTTTACTAACAGGCCCATCTTGTCTAAGTCTGCTACCATGGCCTTTCTTGCCTCATAACGATCCATGCCAAAGTATGGTCCAGGTACGTTGATGGTAGCGTCATCATTTAAGATAACGATCTCCTCTAAGTTGTGGCGCTTTCCAACCTCAAAGTCATTGGGGTCATGAGCAGGTGTGATCTTAACGCAGCCGGTACCAAACTCCTTATCTACATACTCATCTGCAATAACCGGGATCTGACGGTCGGTTAATGGCAGCTGCAGCATCTTTCCAACAATATCCTTGTAACGGTCATCATCCGGGTTTACAGCAACTGCAGTATCGCCTAAGAGAGTCTCAGGTCTGGTTGTTGCGATCTCTACGAAGCGTCCTGGCTCTCCTACTACCGGGTAGTTGATGTGCCAGAAGAAACCGTCCTGCTCTACATGCTCTACTTCTGCATCAGAAATAGAAGTCTTGCATACAGGGCACCAGTTTACAATACGGGAACCTTTATAAATATATCCTTTTTCATATAATTTGATAAAAACTTCCAAAACTGCGTCAGAACAGCCTTCGTCCATAGTGAAACGCTCTCTGTCCCAGTCAGCGGAAGAGCCTAATTTGTGAAGCTGTTTTACAATACGGGTGCCGTATTCTTCTCTCCACTTCCAGCATTCCTTTAAGAAGCCTTCTCTTCCAAGATCTGCCTTGCTGATGCCTTCTTCCTTCAGCTTGTTGATAACCTTAACTTCTGTAGCGATCGCTGCATGGTCAGTTCCTGGCTGCCATAATGCTTCGTATCCCTGCATTCTCTTATAGCGGATCAGGATATCCTGCATGGTGTTATCCAGTGCATGTCCCATATGCAGCTGGCCGGTAATATTTGGCGGCGGCATAACAATGGTAAATGGTTTCTTACTTCTGTTTACTTCTGCGTGGAAATATTTTCCCTTCAGCCATTTGTCATAGAGGCGGTCTTCAATTTCCGCCGGATTGTAGGTCTTTTCCAGTTCCTTCATCTGAATTCTCCTTTTTATAATATGTCCTCTCGGAGTCTTTCCTGCACCTGCCTTTGTGGCCGATTTTCCGCCAGCTGTG
>NZ_CALJSP010000153.1:0-13522 GCF_937975875.1 Veillonella dispar
CGAGCGCATTGTGGTGTGTAATGAATGGACGAGCTGCCGCACCACCAGGGATAGCATGCATCATTGGTGTTTCCACTTCCATGAAGCCATCACGCATCATGTATTCGCGAATCTTAGCAACGATTTGAGAGCGTTTTACAAATGTATCACGCACTTCAGGATTTACAATTAAATCAACATAACGTTGACGGTAACGAAGTTCTGTATCCTTTAAACCATGCCATTTTTCTGGTAATGGACGTAAAGATTTGGATAACAAAGTTAATTTGTTAACTTTAATTGTAACTTCTCCTGTATGAGTTTTAAATACGTGACCTTCAACACCGATAATATCACCGATATCAAGCATTTTTACGTATTTATAAGCATCTTCACCCAATACATCTTTACGGAAATATACTTGAATATCGCCGGATTTATCACGCATATTCGCAAATGCTGTTTTACCATGGGAACGGATTGTCATCAAACGGCCTGCAATAACTACAGGTTGACCGTCATATTTCAAGAAGAAGTCATCTTTAATGTCTTTTGCATTATCTTTTACAACAAAACGTTGACCAAATGGATAGATACCATCCGCTTCGTATTCAGCCAATTTGTCGCGGCGAATTTGCATTTGCTCATTCAGCTCTTCTTGTACATTTTTAATTTCTTCACTCATGTTATCGCCTCTTCGTCAGTAAATGTAAATTATTGGATTGCTAACACTTTGAATGTAACAGGACCATCTGGTGTGGAAACTTCTACTTCATCACCTTTACGTTTGCCCAAAATAGCTTTACCTACAGGAGATTCGTTAGAGATACGATTGTTAAATGGATCCGCTTCAGAGGAACCAACGATAACATATTCTAATTCATCATTGTACATTGTATCTAGTACCGTTACTTTACTACCTACGGATACAACATCACCTTTTACGGATTCGTCGATGATTTTCGCAGTGTTAATTTTATTTTCAAGCTCTACAATATGACCTTCGATGAAAGCTTGTTCATTTTTTGCATCATCATATTCAGAGTTTTCACTAATATCGCCATATTCAATAGCAGTCTTAATACGTTCAGACACTTCAATACGACGTACAGATTTATAATACGTTAATTCTTCTTCTAATTTCTTTAAACCGTCGGCGGTAAGTAATGTTTCTTTTACGTCTGCCATGGGTACCCCACTCTTTCTACATATAAATAATAAGAAAAAGTGTCATAATAAGATGACACCTTATCTTTTATTTCTAAATTATCTCAACCATTATATAAAAATACTGTACATTTGTCAATCTGACTACATTTCAGACAATATTTTACGGTATGATTCTAGCTCATTGTGAAAGCTTGTTACAGTATGAATTGTATTCACACGATTGCGCCAGTATGCTGATTCAGGGAGGCCCTTCATATACCAGCCTGCATGAGTTCGTATTTCCTTAACGGCCATACTCTCCCCCTTATATTGACACAATAGATCAAAATGCTTTAACAACATATCGAGACGTTCAATATCAGTTGGCGCCGGTAACACTTCACCAGTCTCTAAATAATGGTGAATGCGACCGAAGATCCAAGGATTACCCTGTGCACCACGACCTACCATTACAGCATCACACCCCGTTTCATCGAGCATGCGCTTCGCGTCCTCTGGCTCCACGATATCCCCATTGCCAATTACAGGCACGGATACTGCCGCTTTTACGGCCTTAATATAGGACCAGTCCGCATGACCACTGTACATTTGTTCCTTTGTACGGCCATGTACAGCAATAGCTGCGACCCCCGTGGATTCGATGCGCTTTGCAAAGTCTACTACATTGATAGATTCACTATCCCAACCAATGCGCATTTTCACCGTTACAGGTACATCGACAGCCTTAACTGCCGCTTCTGCTACGCGTGCTGCCAAATCAGGATTCTTCATAAGTGCAGAGCCATCCCCTGAGGAAACAACTTTTTTAACAGGACAACCCATATTGATATCTACAATATCTGCCCCCGCATCAGCTACAACCTTTGCTCCGATGGCAATCGCCTCTGGATTAGAACCGAAGATTTGCATAGAAACAGGCCGTTCCACATCTTCAAGGCGCAACAATTCATGGGTGCGTTCATTTTTATATTTAATGCCCATAGCGCTTACCATTTCGGTACATACCAAGGCGACGCCATGCTCTTTAGCAAGTAAACGATAGGCAATGTCGCTAACCCCAGCCATTGGCGCTAATATGGCTTGTCCATCAATTTTGACGGATCCTATTTGCCATTGTTTATTGTTCATATAATTCTATATCCCCTAACAAAAAGGGTACAGCATAAGCTGTACCCAAATGTACACTACTTCGTTACATATACGTAACTATATTATAGTAGCATTATTTATTTCTTTCGTAAATAAGACGTAAGCCTTCTAATGTAAGCATAGGCTCTACATGGTCAATGCAGTCTGTAGCGCTGCTGATAAGCTGTGCTAAACCGCCTGTAGCCACTACAGTTACTTGACCGCCCATTTCAGCTTTCATACGAGATACGAGACCTTCTACTTGGCCTACGTAGCCATAGAACATACCAGATTGCATAGAAGATACGGTGTTGCGACAAATCACTTGACCAGGATCTCTTACATCGATACGTGGTAATTTAGCTGCTCGTTGGAATAAAGCCTCCGCAGAAATTGTAACGCCTGGAGTAATTACACCGCCCATATAATCGCCATTACCTTGAACCGCACAATAGGTTGTAGCCGTACCAAAGTCGATAATGATTAAATCACCTTTATATTGTTCATGTGCAGCCACAGCATTTACGATACGGTCAGCCCCTACTTCACGAGGATTATCATACTTAATAGCAATACCAGTCTTAGTACCAGGTCCAACAATGAGAGGATTTACATTAAAATAACGTAAACATACCCGTTCTAATGTAGGCATCAACGGTGGCACAACTGAGGAAATGATAATATCCTTAATATCTTTCACATTAACCTTGCGATCGTGGAAGAATAAGTTCATCATCAACATGCCATATTCATCGGTGGTCCGAACGCGATCCGTGGAAATACGCCAGT
Organism: Veillonella dispar; assembly: GCF_937975875.1. Taxonomy (GTDB): domain Bacteria; phylum Bacillota; class Negativicutes; order Veillonellales; family Veillonellaceae; genus Veillonella; species Veillonella dispar_B. Next base: position 3,067 of record NZ_CALJSP010000153.1, read on the forward strand.
GACCTACAAGCTCTGTCTTGTCGTATACACCGAGAACAATATTGGTGTTCCCCACATCAATTACTAATAACATGAATGCCTCCTATTTGCGCGGACGAATTGACACGTCCCCTGCCACAATACGTTTAACTGTCCCATCAGGGATTCTTACTAATAAGTTACCATCTTCATCAATATCTGTAGCTACCCCTTCATAGGTATTTCCTGGTGCTCTCACTTCAATTTCTTCGCCAAGGGTTACCGATAATTGGCGCCATTCATTTAAGGTTTCCTCAAAGCCACTATCGAGGACTTCATAATATTGATGTTCTAAGGATTCCAAAATAATTTTAAAAGCTTCTGTCCGTTCAATATCAATGCCTTCCATTGTTAATGACGTAGCAATTAACTTCAATTCTTCTGGTAGTTCTTCTTGTTTAGTCTTAACATTGACACCTATGCCCATAACAATATAGGAAATTTCCTCCATAGAGCCGGACATTTCTGTCAAAATACCAACTAATTTACGACCATTTACAAGGATATCATTTGGCCATTTAATACCCGCATCTGTAAGGCCCATTTTATGAAAAGCCTTTGTTAATGCTACGGCTGCCATCAATGTACACTTCGGTGCTTCTACTGGTGCAAAGTCAGGGCGTAAAATGAGACTAAACCATAGACCTTTTCCGAATGGAGAATACCAGCCCCGCGATAAACGACCGCGGCCAGCAGCCTGTTCCTCTGTAACAACAACAGTGCCTTCTTCTGCACCTTGTTGTGCTAAACGACGAGCTTCAAGGTTTGTAGATTCGGTAGTGTCCATATAGACATACCGTTTGCCAAATACATCTGTTTTTAAGATTTGCTTCATTGCTAATGGACTCAACAAATCAGGTTCCTCCAATAATCGATACCCCCTCTTGGTATAAGATTCTATTTTGTAGCCTTTTTGACGTAATGCTTTGATATGCTTCCAAATAGCTGTGCGCGAAACATGACACGCTTCCGACATATCTTGTCCCGATACGAAACTACCTTGGTTTTGTCTCAAGAATTCTAATACTTCATCACGCATAGTTTAGAGCCCCTTTCTTTGTCAACCTAGGTTTACAATTCGATTGTACAAGTGTACCCTATAAAATGCAAGGATTATTTAAAATAATTAATGGTATAATACATGTAGTATTAAGTTATACCTTATGTAAAAGATAACAATAGTATAGTCTATCATTATCTGGGGAGATATATGCAACAATTTACATTAGAAGAAAAAAATGAAGTTCTAGAGAACCCATTTATCCATATTCACAGAAAACTTGATGTTCTATTAAACATAGGCAAGTTACTTATGGAATGTGGTGCTGATACAAATCGGATCATTGAAGAGATGTTAAAAGCTGCCACATTTATGGGGATACCTCATAATTATTTAAATATTCATATTTCATATACCACTATCATGGTGAATCTATTGCATAAAGAGCGTTCCATAACAGTTTTTAGAAAAACACCAGTTCATGTTCCCAATATGGCCATGATCAATGCCGTATCTAAACTCACATGGCGCGCCTTCGAACGACATTACTCGCTCACAACCTATGAACAGCTCATTTCAAAATTAGATTCTACTATACCTGTATATCCTGATTGGATAAAAGGTATTGCATGTGCACTAGGTTCTGCAGGGCTCGCCTTTCTATATAGTGGTGATATGATAGCTTTTATAGTAACAATTATTTGTTCTCTAATCGGCTATTTCACACGTACTCTATCCGTGCGTTTAGGCTGTAATGAGTATGTAGGTATTGCATTAGGTGGATTTGCCGCTATGGTTTCTGCCTACGGTTTCTATTCACATATTGAACAGGATTCATTAGTTTATGTTCTTGTATGCTGTACCTTATTTATGATTCCAGGCGTACCGCTTATTAATGCCGTCATTGATACAATAAACAATCATATCTTATCGGGTATTACACGAGCCATTAGAACAATTCTCATTGTAGGTAGTATGACCTTAGGTATGGCCATGGCCTTATACTTTAATCCAATGCCTGCATTTAGTTTTGTAGACATTAAACCTCATGTACTATCCATTGAACAGATTATAGGTTCTTTTATGGCCGCTGCCTCATTCGCTGTTTTATTTAACGCTCCTGTACGCCTCTTGCTCTCAATCGGCATTGGCGGTGTATTATGTGTCTTTATTCGCAATTTACTAGCTGTTGAATTGGGATTCTCTATTGCTGGGGCCACCTTTGTAGGGGCCGCCGTGATGAGCATTATTTATGTAAAAGTTTCTACCTGGCTTAAAACATCTAGTACGATCATTATCGTTCCGTCTGCTATCGCATTAATGCCAGGGATTCTATATTATCGTTTTCTATTCGATATTCTTCACATCAATGCACTCAATGAATCTGGCCTTGTACATATGGTACAAAATGGTGTAACAGGTATTTTAACCATCGTTGGCATCGCTGTCGGTGTGGCCATACCGCATGTATTAGCACAGAAATACTTAAAATCACTTAAGGAACGTCGCATACAAGAATATTTAGCAACCCGTCACATCCATGATGGACAATAAAAAAGAGCTGGTCTCCAAGGAGATCAGCTCTTTTTATTTGGACAGTATCCATTATTTAATTTCGTTAGAAGGTGTTTCACTAGGCGCTTCCACTGTAGAAGTGCGCTCATTAGCGTCAACAACCTCTGGTACTACAATACCTGCTGCTTCTAACGTAGCTTTAGGTTCCTCTATTTCAGGGGCTTTCGTTGTACCATATTTGTAAAGATTATCTACTGCTTTTGCATCGATTGTTTCTTCTTCTAATAAGGCATTCGCCATATCATGTAAGAATTTCTCGTTATCGCTAAGAAGTTTTGTTACATCTTTATAAGCATCTTCAACAATACGATGAATTTCAGTATCGATTTTTGCAGCAATTTCTTCACTGTAGTTGCGTTCATGGCCAAGGTTTTTACCCAAGAATACTTGTTCTTGCTGTTCACCAAATACGATTGGACCAAGCTCATCGCTCATGCCCCATCGCGTTACCATGGCGCGCGCTGTATTCGTTACACTTTGAAGGTCACCAGAAGCACCTGTACTGATTTCATCCAAAATCAAGGCCTCTGCCACACGACCACCAAGAGCTACGCGAATATCCGCTAATAATTGAGATTTTGTTTTGTAGTTTTGTTCCTCTGTAGGAAGCATCATAGTATAACCACCTGCTGCACCACGAGGAATGATTGTTACCTTATGAACAGGATCTGCATGAGGCAACAAATGTGCCACAATAGCATGACCAGATTCATGGTACGCTGTTAACTTGCGATCCTTATCACTCACAATATGACTGCGGCGTTCAGGGCCCATGCTAACCTTTTCACTAGCCTCTTCAACTTCAGCCATAGTGATTACTTTTTTGTTAAGACGAGCCGCTAATAAAGCCGCTTCATTTAACAAGTTACTTAAGTCGGCACCAGTAAAGCCTGGTGTTTTCTTCGCAATTGTTTTCAAGTCTACATCGTCAGCCAACGGCTTGTTGCGAGCATGAACTTTTAAGATTGCTTCACGACCGCGTAAGTCTGGACGACCTACGATAACTTGACGGTCAAAACGACCTGGACGCAAGAGCGCTGGGTCAAGAATATCTGGGCGGTTTGTAGCAGCGATGGTAATAATACCTTCGTTGGCACCGAAGCCATCCATTTCAACGAGCAATTGGTTCAATGTTTGTTCACGTTCATCGTGACCACCACCAAGACCTGCGCCACGTTGGCGACCAACCGCATCAATTTCGTCGATGAAGATAATACATGGCGCATTCTTTTTCGCTTGTGTGAAAAGATCACGTACACGAGATGCACCAACACCTACGAACATTTCTACGAAATCAGAACCGGAAATCGTAAAGAATGGTACGCCTGCTTCACCAGCAACAGCTTTAGCAAGCAATGTTTTACCTGTACCTGGAGGTCCCGCTAACAATACACCTTTCGGAATTTTAGCACCGATAGCTGTAAATTTACCTGGATCCTTCAAGAATTCTACTACTTCTTCTAATTCTTGTTTTGCTTCTTCCGCACCTGCTACATCTTTGAAGCTAACCTTAACATTACCTTCACCCATCAATTTAGCACGGCTTTTACCAAAGTTCATCACTCGGCCACCGCCACCTTGTGTTTGTTGCATAATGAAGAAGAACAACACTACCAAGATGATAATAGGAATAGCAGAACCTAAAAGGCTCATCCACCAAGCTGGTTGCTCAGGTGGGGCTGCTGTAATTTCTACGCCATTATCTTGTAATGTTTTAATTAATGTTTCATCACTTGGCGCATAAGAATTGAATTCTGTTCCATTTTTTAGTTTACCTTTAATACCATGATCATTGGTAATCGTTACGGACTCAACCTTTTTCTGTTGTACTTGTTGAATAAATCCTGTGTAGCTTAATTCAGATTTATTCGCACTTTGACCAGAGAAAGCGTCAATGGCGATAACGAAAGCGGCAATGATAAGTAAATAAAGGACGATATTTTTTGTAAATCGACCCAAAAGATTACCCCTTTCAATAATAATTTTTAGTTGTATAAACGAATTGAGTACATCTCATTGAGAGATGCACTCATATATTATATCATATTTTTAATTTTGATACATTTCTTCCTTCAAAATACCGATATATGGTAAATGACGATATTTTTCAGCGTAGTCTAAACCATAACCGATAACAAAGTAATCAGGAATAATAAAGCCTACATAGTCAACATTTACATCCATCTTACGGCGATCTGGTTTATTCAACAACGCTGCAAGGCGTACGCTTTTAGCACCACGAGCATGTAAATTTTCTAATAAATAATGTAATGTTGTACCAGTGTCTACGATATCTTCAACAACGAGTACATGCTTACCCTCTACAGAGCGATCCAAATCTTTTAAAATTCGTACTACCCCTGTACTTGTTGTGCCGCTACCATAGCTAGAGCAAGAAATAAAGTCAAAACTTACATCTACACTATCATCGATAGCGCGTGCTAAGTCTGTAAAGAAAACGACAGCTCCCTTTAATACCCCTACAAGCACGACAGATTCATTTTTATAGTCTTCGCTAATTGCTTTACCCAACTCTGCTACACGAGCTTGTAATTGTTCCGCTGTATATAAAATCTCTTTTGCATCTTGATGCATCTATATGACCTCCACGATTCATATTAATGTTCGCAATATATTTTTATTGTATCACATTGAGCGGTTACTTTTATACTTTTAATAGTGAAAGTTTTCTCTTCCCCGGTGTTAACAATATCAAGTAATTGCTCTTGATGGGCTGCAGAAAGCGTTATATCAGGGTCTACCGTATTCACTAAACGCTGCCATAAGCGCCGTTGTATTGCCAACGATTCTTGTCGTAAGGCACGGCGAGATAAGCTCACCCCATCAGCACCTATAGTCACAAGTTTTTCGAAAGCTAGCTCCGTTAAATCAGACATAACTAGTAAATCTTCATGTACGGAATTTCCCAATCTAACAATAGCATCTACTACATTTGGATTAATAGCTTCTAACTCAGGTATAATACGATGCCGAATCCTATTTCGTTGGTATCGCACATCTTCATTCGTACGATCAACACAATAGGAAATCCTCTTCACCTCTAAATAAGCCAATAAGGTTTCTTTTGTAACCTCTAACAGCGGTCTAATTACAGGAGTAGCATATTCAGAGCTTACTACAGACATGCCGGCCAAACCATTTAATCCCGAACCTCTGATGATATGTGCTAGAATCGACTCTGCTTGATCATCCTTGTGATGAGCCACCGCAACATAATCATAGTTTTCAGACTTTGCAACCTCTGTAAGCCATTGATACCGTACTTGACGCCCCATAGTTTCTTCAGACATTTTTTGTTCCTTGCTCAAGCGAGGCACATCAAATGTAGCAGAATAAAATGGTAATCCTAAATCGTCTACTTGATGTTGGAGCCACAAAACCTCTTCCTTGCTTTCAGGACGAATGCAGTGATCTACGATAGCCACACCTAATTCATACGTTGTATGTCGATGTATGGCAATGTCTTTCAACAAATGCAATAGAGCCATTGAATCAGGTCCACCGGAGCATGCCACTAAGATTCGACTATTTTCGGGAAATAGATTATGCGATTTTAAGGTGTGATTAACAGTTCGAACGAGTGCTTTCACATTCACGGGCCATCGCCTCCATACCATCTTGATCGCTCACAAATACATGAGGAACCTCATAGGCATCCATAAAGGACGTCAAAATTTCTGCACCGGCTACAATGATATCGGCACGGCCTGCAGGTAAACCTTTTACCTGTAATCTCTCGTCGCAACTCATGTAACGCAAGTTTAGAATAATGCCCTCTACTGTTTCACGACTTAATTTATGACCTTGCACCTTTGTACCATCATAATTTTCAAGGCCTAAATCTATAGCAGCTAGCGTCGTTAATGTACCACCGATGCCAATAAATTCACCAAATTCGCCTTGAATCATCATTGGGTCCCAAAGGAATCGAGTTTCTTCCCATACCCGTTGAGGTCCTTCGTCAGACATAGATTGTAAACGCACCGCTCCCACTGGATAAGAACGACTCCAATATACGCCGTCTTTATTTCCTAAAGCGAGTTCTGTACTACCCCCACCAATATCGATAGTCGTATAATGACGACCATCATTCAACTGATCTCCCAAGGCACCATTAAATCCATAAATAGCCTCTTCATCACCTGATAAAATTCGCCATTCCATAGGGCAGTATTCCGTGATTCGTTCCATAAATTCAAGCCCATTTTGAGACTCACGAACAGCGCTAGTAGCAAAACCAAAGCAATAGTCCGCACCATATTGGTCTGCCAAGTTTTTAATATCCTTAAAGACCTGATACGATGACTCCATCGATTCAGATCGCAATGTACCATCTGCATTTCGTTGTCCCAATCGAGTAGTCCATAACTGTTTTGGCTCATAGTGCCATATATTATTCTCATAGGTAGCCAATAATAAGCGCACTGAATTAGATCCAATATCGATAATAGCTAACTTCATAACCGCTCCTTACATAATTAGTATTCCTCTAACACTATTATACTGTGAAAGCCTATACATAAGTAAAGAGATGGCTCAATGCCATCTCTCACTATTAATCTCGACGACCGCCTCGGCCTCCGCGTTTACCTTCTGTATTGCGTTTTAAATCATGCAATCGTTCATTGCTATCGCGCAAGAATGATTTCATCTTTGCTTCAAAAGCCTCTGTGCTTTGTTTAGATTGAACACGACGAGGACGTCGCTCTTCACTTGGTGTCTCTTTAGGTTGTGTTTGACGAATAGAAAGGCCTATTTTATTGCCTTCAATAGATAAAACCTTAACCTTTACTGGATCTTCAACCTTTAATACGGTATTAATATCTTCGACATACCCATGAGCTACTTCAGAAATATGAACTAGACCGGTTTGCTTCTCTCCTAAATCAACAAATACACCGAATTTTGTAATACCAGATACGGTACCATCAATAATGTTACCAACTTCGATTGCCATGCAACCTCCTAATTAATGCGGAAACCTCAAACTACAAACTAATGCGAATCTAAATTACTACAGTCAAACCTATTTTACATAAGGTACTTCACCAGGTTTTACAAGGCCGAGCTCCTCACGAGCCACCCCCTCAATGGTCTTTGGATCTTGCAACTTAGCCTTTTCCTGTTCTAATTCTTCATTTCGCTGTTTTAATTCTTGCAATTGTTGCTCAATATGTTGTTTTTCTTGATATACAGCCACCAAGCGATAGGCTTGCCCTAACAATAGCAGCACCATAATCCCTATACCAATTCGCTTGATCCACATGAGGATAATACGTTGATCCTGCGCTTTGCGATTAGGGCGAACCCGTTTGCGCGGCCTTTTTGGACGTTGTACTTCCATAGTGTCTTGACTCATAATGTCCCCCAAAAATATTCATCATCTGTATACTGTCATTTTTTAATTATATCATAGAACCTTGTTAGGGACTAAATAAAATTATCTATAGTTTCCTTTAAATCTATATATTCTCTCTATATATAGATATTTATTATCAGCACTAGACTTATATAACAGATACGAGCCTTATAAGGACTCTGCTTTATGAGCGTATTCACGAATAACAGCGCAAGACTTTTTAAACAAAGCCAATTCCTCTTCGGTAAGCTTTAATTCAAATACATCTTCAATGCCATCTTTACCAATAACTGCTGGTGTAGATGCAAAGATACCTTCTTCACCATATTGGCCATCTAGATAACAAGAACATGGCAAGACTTTCTTTTCGTCATGGAATACAGCACGAATTAATTCTGTTGTTGCACTAGCAATGCCGAACTCTGTGGAACCTTTACCAGCCAATACATGGTAACCACCAATTTTTACATCCTCTAGCACTTGAGTATGATTAAGTGTAGGGAATCTATGAGGCAATTCTTGTTGTAATTGTGCCAACGGTTTTCCTTGTACATAAACATGAGACCATGGCACCATAGCACTACCACCATGTTCACCTAAACAATACGCTGTAATTGTACGGTTACTAATATTAAAAATGCGCGCCAATTCTTTTTGTAATCGCGCTGAATCTAAAGCTGTACCACTGGAAATAATACGTTTTGGATTCCAATTTAAATGTTTACATAAATAAGTAGCAACAACATCAGCAGGATTAGAAATAGAGATAATAAAACCATCAAAGCCGGACTTTTTAATTCGAGGAATAACATCCTTTAAAACCTCTACTGTATCCCCAAGACTTTCTAAACGATCTTGATATAAATTGGGTAAAGGACCAGCGCTAAATACGAGAATATCACAATCCCCACAATCTTCAATAGGACCTGCAGTAGCTGTTACTTTATGAGGAATATAGCTGACAGCATCATTTATATCCATTGCTTGTGCTTTAGCTTTTTTCTCGTCAATATCCATCATATATAGTTCATCTACTTCACCTTGTAGAGCAAGAGAAAATGCTACATGAGAACCTACATGTCCAGTGCCAATAATACCTACTTTACGTAACTTCATAAGGGCCTCCTACGATTCGCACTAAAAGATATACATCTTCTAATACAATTCCACTTAAACCAACGATTGCCATTATATGAATCGACAATGTTAAGTTATATTAAAACATATTGCTTGTAAAATACATAAACTATTATATACCTATTTTCTCATAGGTATATAAGAAAATAGATTTATAGCGATAAAAAAAGACTATTATAGAAAATCCTATAATAGTCCTTCTATTATATAGTTAGTCTCGTCCAGTAAAGAAGCTTACTACAGCAATCACTATAACTGCACCAACGATGGACGGAATTAATGCCATGCCTGCAAGACTTGGTCCCCAAGTACCAAGCAAAGCTTGACCTACAGAAGCCCCTACTAAACCAGCAATAACACGAAGAATAATCCCCATGCTTTGCGCCTTTTTAGTAATACGACCAGCTACAAAACCAATGAATCCGCCTACAATAATTGACCAAAGCATAATATACCTCCTATAAAGTCATCTCATCAAGATTAAGAGGGAATAAATCCTTATTCTCCATCACTTGTGGTGACTTTTCTAAATATTGTTTTCGCATTGACCATAAAATCTCTAAATCCTTTGGATCTAACTTGGACAATGCATATATCATCGTAAAATCTGAACCATAATGGCCACGCAAGCTATCAGGTACTCCTTTGGGTCCTTCTCCACCTAGACGATTATTAAAGAACCCTTGAATACGGCGACTATCTAAATCAATGATAATAAACCCTGACGCATCATATACATACAATGTATGATTTATACGCTTTAAAGCTCGTACCGTATTCGTTATAAAATACTGGTCCTTCATATCGATGAGGGATGACTCATAACCAGAATGGTAAAAGTCACCATAGTAATGAGCCCCTCTATCGGTAGATTCCAATAAATCCTTAAGTATGGATTGTTCTTGACTACTGAAATCAGAGAAAGTTTTTACTGTAGTAATCTCTCGCAAACCACGTTGGTAATTCTCTGTCTTCGGTGGCTCTATATGTTGACCACGGAAGCTAATAGGCATCAACCGAAGTGTATTATCAGATAGATTATAAATACCATAGCCTTCATAACCTAAAAAATAAACTTTTGAGTCCATGGACTTCATCGCTAATATTCGTTTTGAAATAATGGCATCACTAGAATTTACTAGTGTATGCTCTTCTGGATCTATACGCACTGTTTTGCTGTCATAATTACCGCCTACGGCAAGCCAATAGGACAGGCCCATTACAATCAACGCTAGCACGCACAGCCCAATACGTTTTATATTCATGTATACTCCCTATGAATCCCCAAGCATAAAACGTAATAATATATTGCGCTTACAGGATGTTCCTATTCATATAATCCCTAT
>NZ_CALJSP010000154.1:0-1758 GCF_937975875.1 Veillonella dispar
GTTCAGTAGTGTGTACAGGTACCCCTCATGAAGTATTGACAGAGGATACCATTCGCCATATTTACGGCGTGTCCGCCACGGTACAAACATTACCAAATGGACGATTAAATATTATATATAATATGGAATAATTGAAAAAAGAGGCGTGGATGATGAAACGAATGAATAAACAAGTCTATGTAGCAGTGCTTATGGCATTAACTACTATGTCAATTAATAGTTATGCTGCAGATGTAACAATGAACAATAATGAGGAAGAAGTTACCATAAATGTTACCGCTAATCGTACATCGTTATTAGATTTAGATACACCAGTATCGACTTCTGTTATTACCCAAGAGGATATACAAAATAGTGGTGCTAAAACAGCCTTTGATGCGGTATCTAATGTACCAGGTGTAACTATCAACTCCTTTAGTGCGTCTGGTGCAGATTTCGGCGGTATGGATAGCCGTACGAATATTCGTGGCCTAGATCGTGGTGCACTAGTTCTCGTAAATGGTATACCTATGAATCTAAATGGTAAAAGTGGAATTGGTGCTATTCCTACGAGTGCAATTGAGCGCATTGAGGTCGTTAAGGGCGCATCGTCTACCTTGTATGGAGCAGAAGCTTTAGGTGGTGTCATAAATATCATTACAAAGACGCCTTCCAAAGAAGGCGGTTCTGCTACGGTAGCTGTAGGAAATCGAGGCTCTAAGCGATTTGACCTTTCCTATGGTACTGATCGATTCCTCTTTGGCATCGATAGAAAATATTGGGGGGCTCAAGATCCATCCACACCGGTGCGATATGACTATACAGGTCGTAAGGGCTACGACTACTACACTACGCGCAATAAGGGTAACTCCTTAGGTGTGTTTATGAGTGGCAAGCTTTCAGATAAGGTAACCTTAAATTATAATCGCGCCGAAAGCCGTTCATCCTTTGGCTTGATTAGTACAGAAACAAATCCTATGAGACAGGCCCGTCATTCTACGACCTATAATTACAAGGATGACCGCAACAACGTATCCTTGATTTACAAGGATGATAATACGACAGGCACCTTGTTCTATAATGACCGTACTATGCGTGGTGAAAGCCGCGTTCATAGTGCCAAACAGTTCAAACCGACAGATACTAGTTATGTAGCCCGTCAATATGGTATGGATGTACAGCACGAATGGGACTTTAGAGGTGGTAAGGATTACTTGATTGCTGGTATTACAGGTAAACAAGAAACCTATCGCGCTACACAGGCCCCTGTGTATACACGTCCTCATCGTAATACCTATGCGGTGTATAGCAGCTATTCCCGGGAAATTAATCCAAAATGGACTGCCATTTTAGGGTTGCGTTATACCGCTATTAGTGATCCTATTAAGGACCAACATGTGCTAACACCTCAATTCCAAGTGTTGCATACCATCAATAAAGATTCCTCCATGTACTTAAATATAGGGAAAGCGTATACGATGCCTAGCTTGAGTGATTCATTCCGCAGTGTAAACCGTCAATACACAGCAGTAAGTGGTAAAAATCTTAAGCCTGAAGAGGGCTGGAACTATGAATTAGGTTATAAACGCCTTAATAAGAAGGATAGCTGGAAGGTTGATGTATTCTACATGGACTTCAAGAACTTCTTCCAATGGCAGCCTGATGCGAATGGCCGTCCAACAGTACGCGTAAACGGTGGTAAATTCCACAATGTTGGTATCGAAGCTGAGTACAATAGACGCTTATCTGATCGACTCAAAATGAGTGTCAGCGGTTCTT
>NZ_CALJSP010000155.1:0-9625 GCF_937975875.1 Veillonella dispar
GTGATGAATGAGGTACATATTTATACTTATAAATATAATATAATTAAACTAAACTAAATATTATTTGGTGCTGAAATAGGATTGTATTATGGGATTAATATTAGATATTCATAAAGTAATGAATCATTTGAGCCAATGGCGGCCAATATTTTACTCTGAGGCTGACTTTCAATTTAGCTTAGCTTGGATGATTAAGGAAAATATCCCAATTGTGATATCAGACTAGAGTTTGTACCTGAATTTAACCCTAATTTACATCTTGATATTCTTGTTATAGTAGATGGTAAATGGATTCCTATTGAGCTTAAATATACGACCAAAAAATGTATTAAAACCATAAATGATGAAGTGTATGTATTGAAGGAGCAAGGTGCTAAGGATCAAGGTTGTTATAACTATTTAAAAGATATAATGCGTATAGAGGAGTTTAGAGATAAGAGTAATAACTTTATTGAAGGTTATACAATTAAGATAACTAGTGAGATGTCTTATCTAAATCTGCCCATAAAAGCAAATTGTATATACGCTGAATTTTCTATTAATGATGGTTCTATTAAAACAGGTTGCATGAAGTGGTCCGATAATACAGGAAAAGGAACAATGCGTGGAATGGAAGCACCTATAGTGTTAACTGGTATATATCCTATACATTGGAAAGAATACTCTAAAGTTGATGATACTAATAGTGGAACTTTTATGTATCTTGTTAATACAATAACTAAAGATAATAAATAGAAAGTAATATACATTTATGATTATAGAAAAAGCAACAATAGAAGAATATGTAGATGTTAGATCGTTTTATCATTCCCTTATAGATGGATTACAAGGATCTATTTATGATATAGGTTAGAAAAAAGATATTTATCCTGAGCCTGATTTCTTAATGAAATCAATTGCAAAGGACGAATTATTTATAGGAAACATTAATGGGAAAATTATAGCAGCCATGGTTATCAACCATGAATCTAACGAAGGATACCAGAATGTTGATTGGCCCACAAAAGCTCATGCAGATGAAGTGATGGGGATTCATGCACTTGGTGTACATCCTCATTACGCCGGTCATGGCTATGCTAAAGAGTTAGTTAGCTTTGCCATTACGTATGCTAAAGCGAATAAGCAAAAAGCAATACGTCTTGATGTTCTTAAAGGTAATCTTCCTGCTGAAAAGCTATACTCTAGTATGGGGTTCAAGTATCTTTGTACATTACCTATGTATTATGAAGATACAGGTTTAACCGATTATGAGCTATACGAACTTAGTTTATAAGTTGTCTCTAAACACAAGGAAAATAGTAGATTGGCCCTTCGCATAAGCGAAGGGCTTTTACTATACACTCATACTTATAAATGTAATATAATGTAATTAGTATATATCATTTTAAAATATAGTTCATGGGAGAGAGACATGATAGATCTAAAGGATTTAGGTACCTTTGAATCTGTACCTGAAATAGTAATAGATATTGTAAAAGGAAATATCGTAGCTTTAGAAACCGCATTAGTAGATGGTTGGGATATTCATAAACCTATACAATTGGGTAAGTACAGTGAGTATTCCCCTATAGAATTGGCATTAGTAATGAATTGTTTACCTAGTGTTCAATGGTTAGTTGAACATGGAGCAGAACTAAATGATGAAGAAAATCCAAGCTTCTTATTAGCTGTACGGTATGCTGATCAAAAGGTAATAGATTATGTTGTGGATCATGGTGCTAATATTCACGCATTGAACTCTGTGGAGGTAGATGCTTTTCAAGCTGCCTTATATGGCAAGAAATATGAGAACCTACAAATTATTCATGATTTGGGTCATACAGTACAAAAATATGGCGGTAAAGCTTTCAGAAATGCCATTACAGAGAATAATTATGAGGTTCTAGATTTCTTTATCCATAATAGTGTTGATATTAATTACAATAAGCCTGACTCTGTGTATCCTTTTAAGCCAACTCCATTATGTGTAGCTGCTCGGTACGTAGATTTACAGATGTGTAAATACTTGGTAGAACATGGTGCGGATGTGACTATCACGGAAAAGGATGGTATGCGTCCTTATAGCATTGCCATTGAAAAAGGCGATATGGAGATGGCAGAGTATTTTAAAACATTAGAGCCTGTAGAGTACCATGATAAACAGAATAAAATGGATCAATTAAAACCCTTTAAATTACCAAAGGCATTAGTATCGTTTTTAGAGAGAGATACTCTCTATTTTGAATTGCCAGACTCTGATTTTATATCCATTGAGTTTTTACCTTTACTTGATACAGTGCCATTTAAAGTGGGTCGTCGTAAATTATTACGACTATCTAAAGAGCTAGGCGAGTATAATGATTGGCAAATTGTATGGGATCCTAAGTCTAAAAAGATCAGTTGTTATGATACCGAGCATCAAGAGCTACGAGAACTTTGTAAGTTTGATGACTTTATGGCAGATATGTCAGGTCAATTAGAAACTTTGTTTTAATGTAAATTGTACAGCAGAGGAGATACATATGGCAGATACAGTTGAGAAAACTTATACAGACTGGTCAATTGATGTAGGTGACTATAAGTATGAAGGAATTACATTGAATGAGGTTGAGCAAAATCTCTACGCTATTGAGGATCAAGAACAGGCTTTTGTAGTTATCTCACCATCAAAGGCAATTCCGATAGATAATAAAATGTATAACTTTGTACAAGTTTGTAGTGATCAAGATACGGATTTATTACATATAGAGCTTAGTGTAACTAATGATGGCGAGCAGGGTGCGATAATATACGGTAAAAATGAACTAGGACATCAAGAGGCATTCCAGATCATAGAAGAATTTATTGCACATCATAAGGTACCATCATTAGATGATTGGGAAGTCGTACTAGATTTAAGACCAAAGATGGAAAGCTATGTAAAGGGTACAAACGATGACTAATCCTGTAATATATGATGAACAGTTAAGGCAATATACCACATTCTACGAAGGAATACAGTTTTGCTGGGATGAGAAACCAACAGATGCTAATTTAGATACGGCAAAGCTATTAGCTGTAAATTACCACAAGAATATAGATACAATCGTTACTTTCATCTATAACGAAATACAAGATTTGTATGGTGATGTAACTATTGATGACGTGAAATCACGCATTGGTATGCCTATTATTGAGCCAGAACGTGATGCTGTGACCTATTGCGAGCAAACCTTTGATGATACCCATATCTTTTCTTTTACATTTTGGGATGATGAATTCAAAGATTTACATTATTTTGCCATAGATGGATGATATATTTTTCATAATTTTGCTAGTATGACTTATGTGTGGAGTCTATTATGTTATATACACCGAATAACATTTTGTATAAGTATATTCGCTATCGATTTAGACGGATTCAGATTCAGTGCAATATGTTATATGATATAGCACCAGAGGAAGAAGATGAGATTTGTCGTAATCTATTAAAAAAGCGAGCGAAGATATTAATTCCAGTTGGCATATTATATTTTTTGCTTTTTGGGATTATCTTTGCTTGGCTAGTAGGAACAAGTGAGGAATTGAATCCATTAATGCAATGGGAATTAAGAGTTATAGATTATGTTATACCCATTTTAAATACCATAGATATAAAGTGGTATGCATATCCTCTAGATCTATTATGGGTGGCAATTATATTAGCGCCTATAGCGATTATAAATGCATCTCCTTATATTATTGTTTCCTATATGGTAGATACTATTTTGATACGACGTGAGGTAAAAGCTTTAATCAAAACTTATTCTATGAATGAATAATTAAAAAATTAGATTATATCGGTTTAAACTAGGAGAGTATTATGAGTAATCTAAAAGACTTTGATTGGACCGGATTTTGGAACGATGTTGATTATGCGTTTAAATCCTATATAGGTAAACCTGTTACCGATGAGGATATTAAAGATGCTGAATCAGAATTAGGTTATACATTGCCTACAGCATATATAGAGCTATTAAAAAATCATAATGGTGGTGTAGTAAAGAAAAATTGTTTTATTAACGATGATGACGATTGTGTATATATAACAGGAATATATGGCATCGATAGAGATAAAAAATACTCTCTTTTAGGTGAGATGGGAAATGAGTTTTGGATTTCAAAAGTAAAATATCCCCCTATCGGTGTCGTTGTAGCTGATACGATTTCCGGTGGTCACGACATGATTTTCCTCGATTATCGTGAGTGCGGTCCTACCGGTGAGCCTAAGGTTGTACGAGTAGATCAAGAAGGTGATTACTCCATGACTCCCTTAGCAGATAACTTTGGTGACTTTATTAAGAACTTATATATCAGTATAGAAGATATTACGGATGAAGAGTTTCAAGAATTAAGTGATGCGGATAAGGTTAAGCTCCTTAATGAACAAGAGGGCATCGATTCTAAGCGTGCTATGGAGTTATTAACTAACATAGGCATTGATAATTTGTCGCCTATATTGTTAAGCACCTTAGGACGTATGTATAATAATAATGGCCGCGCATCAGAGGCTATTGATTTATTTAATCGTATCAACGAGGCACATCGTGATTGGTCTTGGTATTATCGCTGTGGCTATGCTCATGCGATGTTAGCTATTGGTGAAAGCTACGAATCTGAACATGTACAGAAGGCACTACAGTTAATAGAAACGGGCATAAAAATGACGAAAGAAGCCCATTTAGATAAACAACTTGGTTGGTGCTGTGAAGTTGTTAAATACTTATTAACTCAAATCAAGCCAAAAGAGTACAAGGAGGATTATCCTTTGATATTTGAAACCATTAAGAATGTCTTTGATAAGAGAAATAGTAAAGATACTAAAGATACTAAAGAAGGTACAGATACTGAAGACGTTACTGATTGCGATGAAGATAACTATCCTACATATGATGTAGTGCATTGGGTATTTAACAAACATACATATAGTAGAGAAGAGTTTTCCAAAGAATACAATAAAGAAGTAGAGAAATATGTAGATGATGATCAATCAGATGACGACGATAGATTAGAAGAAACGGAAATTCTAGTAACCTATGAAGCTTGGATTGAAAGTGAAGACCAACTTTTTGATAATGAACGTGTTACAGACGAAGAATTGCTGGAAGAAGATAAAGAAGATGGTATGTGGCAGGTAGAAATTATGGCTCATCTTGTAGCGGATAATGGCACATATTTTACTAGAGAAGAATTGCTCTTTAAATTGCACAATTTGATGGCCAATAAAGAATTAGGCGATCATGTATTCTTTGAAGGTATTGAATACGAAGGCCATGAATGTGAAGGTTACGGACTTATAGATAATGAAGATGGTATACCTGTATTCTATATTGTGTGTGGTAGCTAGTTAATAAAAAATAATAGTTAAGCCCTTCGCTTATGCGAAGGGCTTTTACTATACACGAAAACTTATAACAGTAATAAAATATTTTAAATTATTGTACTTATGTGCTTTGGGCTACGTTATTTAATATGGGTTTCGTGTAAAATATAAAAAAATTTACACATTTTAAAATCGAAGCATTGTTTAAATGACTACAAGGAGGACTATTCTATGATTTTTGATGCCATAAAAAAACTGTTTAACAAGGATGAGAATACTGAGCAGATTGAATATCTCGGTGTTGATAAAGATGGTAATAAAATATATGAAGGTTATTATCATGAGTTTAAGGGAATTCCTTGGGTGTTCAATAAAACTACTTATACTAGAGAAGAGTTTCTTAAGGCGTTTTATGAATGCTTAGAAGAGCATAATGTTAATCCTGATACATTACCGCCATTAGTAGAGCCTGAAATTCTTGTAAGCTATGAAGCTTGGATTGAAAGCAAAAGTCAGCTTCACTCTAATGAATACTTATACGAAGATGATGAGTTACAAGAATACGATAAAGAAGATGGTATGTGGCAAGTTGAAATCTATGCTCGCCTAAAAGCAGATAATGGACAGTACTTTACTACTGAAGAGCTTCTTTTCAAGCTACATAACTTAATGGCCAATAAAGAGCTCGGTGATCATGTATTTTTTGAAAATCTAGCCTATGATGACCATGAATTCGATGGTGACGATATCGATGAAATCGACGATGATGATGAAGGTACTCCTGTATTTGTTGTATGGCTTGGTAGCTAGTTAAATAGCTGTTTTGTTATAAACTATTATTTTAAAATCTGTAACCCATAGTTTTGTGTTGTTTGTTATAATTATCTTAAGATGATTTCATATACATATTGATGCTATGAGGGGAAGTGTATTGTATGTCTTTAAGTGTTGAACAGTTTTTATCTTTAGCTGATGCTGAGCAATTACAAACTATTAAAGATCTTAATGATAGTGGAAACGTAAAAACTATTATTGATGTGTTAACTAGTGTGGGCATAGAAAATTTATCTATACCTTTATTGGGTGAGCTTGGTAGAGCTTATAACAATAATGGTAATGAAAAAGAGGCAATTAAGGTATTCGAGTCTATTGATGAAGCGCATCGTGATGCGGTGTGGTATTATCGCTGTGCCTATGCGTATGGAGCTATTGTTTTAGATAATAATGAAGTGTACACATCGGATACTATGCAGCAGATGCTAAGGTTAGTAGATCGGGGTGTACGGTTAGCTACGGAATCGGAACTAGATGATATAAAATCGTATTGTTTTGAAGTCATGGATATGTGCTATATGCAAATGGACTTTGAAAAATGTGAAGCTGATTATCCTGATTTATGTGCTGCCTATAATGAGTATGTAGCAGCTAAAAAGAAGAAAAGAGAAGGTGTACTTCGTCATCGTACTATCACTGTTGAAGAGATACAAGCTACAGACGATATGTGGACCATTAATGAGCCCATGTATTGGACTATCAATATATATGGCTCATACGATGATTATTTAGAATCTGCAAAACCTTTTACTGTAGAGCAACGCTATCTCAATGCTATATCCTGGTACTTCGCAGAGGTTAATAATGGTGGACATCATCAGTTCTTCTATAACTCTACAGGCATTGTATGGGAGGATGCTCTTGCTGGCTTACGTCTCTTCAAGATGGCTCCATTAGCAGATAATTTACAATCTGTAATTGATTATTTTGGTGGGTCCATTCCATTTGATAGGGAAGAACGATGGACCATTTTGAAAGACTGGGAAAATGAAGAGGAGTTGTTCGATTTCCTCGATAAAAAAGATGATGTAGTGTATGAATATGATGGAATCTATGAAGATACATTCGTACATGAACATCCTGAATTATTTGTATTTGATGGTACCTATAAAGTTCCAGAATAAATTTGGTGGGATAATTAGATTATATAGTTAGGTTATATAATAGTAATATGACTATAAATATTACTTTCACCAAGCGTAAACTATATATTAGAGGTATTACATGTTAGATAAACAAGGCGTATATGATTGTTTACGTGACCATCATATCGATTTTGAAATTACGGATCACGCACCGCTATTTAGTATGGACGATAAGCCTGATGTAGAGTTGCCATATCCTGAGTGGGATGCGAAGAATCTATTCATCCGAGACCACAAGCGGGAACACTATTATTTGATTACTGTTCGTGGTTCTAAGCGTGTGGATTTAAAACAGTTTCGTAAGGACCATAAGCTAAAAAAGATTTCTTTTGGCTCTGAAGAAGAGCTATGGGATATTTTGAAGATTAAACCAGGTCACGTATCTCCATTCTGCTTGCTCCACGATGAAGAGCGTAAGGTACATTACTATATTGATGCGGATTATAAAGATAATCTAATTGGTATCCATCCAAATCAAAATGACGCTACTGTATGGCTACAAGGAAAAGACTTAGTTAAATTAATTGAAGAACATGGTACAATAGTAGAATATATTACATTGTAATTTAGTCGAATCGGAGCATGTATGAATAGAAAATTATTAAAACGTATTCTTGTCACATCTGCTATTGCAGTATTAGGCGTAAGCACATCCTTTGCGGCTCTTGTTATGGAACGTGATGAAGGTTTAGATACAGCACCTAGTGTAGGTATGCATCGCTTCCAAGTACCTGCGGAATTACAAGGTGCATATAATAGTACGGGCGTAGCTAACTTAACTGCTTCTATGGAGAAAGAGCCTAACACATTATCTATGAACGTAGCTCATGTGAAAGGGAATCCATCTGAGTCTTATGTGGTAGAAATCTATAAAGATTTAGCGGCTATTGAAACGCATCGTAAATCTGATCAGTATCAAGCTTTTGTTAATGAAGTAGGTTCTAAATTAACAAATCGCAAAATGTATGATGTACAGTCTGTGCTATTGTTTGAGAAAAAAGATGCTTTATCTATCGTAAATGACGGTAAAGCTGTGGTGACATTGACAGAGTTTAATGTTGATAGCAATGATATCGATACAGTACAACGTCAATATCAACTAGATATAGAACGTGCTGTTCGAGACGATGCGGGCTATAAGGCGGGGTATGTGCTTCGTGATAGAAACGCAAAGAATCATTGGTATGTTATCCAAATCTATAGTGATCAAGAAGCCTTAACAAAACATTTGAATAGTCCTGGTTATCGCTTTATGATGAGCCAAATCCAAGGTAGTCTACAAAACGTTACTACAAAAGTACTAGATGGGGATATCCTCGTTAACCATGGTGGTCAAGCTTTTGTAAGACCTTAGTATTGGATATAATATAATTACGACTACAAATATAATTACAGTAAAGTTACTGCTAGCATATGCATATGTATGTGCTAGCAGTTTTTTTGTTATATAATAAGTAAAAGTCTTGATAGACTATAAGGAGTTACAAATGACACAGCAAGAACGTTTATCTTATCTTGTAAAAGGATTAGTAGAAGAATATAGAGAGAAATATAAAGACGAACATATTGAAATTCCTAATGATGAAGCAGAACAGTTTACACTTTTTAGGGCTTTATGTAATATTCGTGCTGCTGGTGCAATGCCTATTGAATGGATGAAAGTACAAGATGAATATTTAAATATATTGACTCTAGAAAAAGGTATTGTAAGGATTAAGGATATGGAGGAGAGGGAGCCTCAGATTTATTTGTGGCAAGGAGACATTACTCGATTATCTGTAGATGCTATTGTTAATGCTGCCAATAATCAATTACTTGGTTGTTTTGCGCCTAATCATAAGTGTATCGATAATGCCATTCATACTTTTGCTGGTATTGAGCTGCGTATGGAGTGTGCACGGATGATAGAATATATGGATATGCCTGAGAAAACAGGCGTGGCTCGTAAGACTTATGCCTATAATTTACCAGCCAGTCATGTTATCCATACAGTGGGACCTATTGTTTATGATACTGTTACAGAGTTAGAAAAAGAACAATTGGCATCGTGCTATAGATCTTGCTTGGAGTTAGCTAATGCTTATAGTTTGAAGTCCATTGCATTTTGCTGTATTTCTACAGGTGAGTTTAGATTTCCTAATGAATTGGCGGCCCAAATTGCTATCGATACGGTGCGTACCTATTTAAAAGAAACTAATAGTAAAATACAAGTGGTATTTAATGTATTTAAGGATATAGATTATGAAATCTACAACAAATTAATGGGATAAATAATGTACTCCTTTTGAAATTCATAAAAATACTGTATCATTTAATAATGACATAC
>NZ_CALJSP010000156.1:0-34092 GCF_937975875.1 Veillonella dispar
GCAAAGATATAGGCCACAATCATAGCATGTGGTTTCTGTTCCACCATCCCCTTATAGGAATAAATCATGACCATGATCGTCGTATAAAGTAGCACCATGTCCGTAATAACGCCATGAGCTACGGTCCAGAACATGAGGGATGTACCAAGAACACCGGCCGCAATTAAGCCGAGGGCCCACTTGCCGCTCATAGTACGCGTCGATTGATACATAGTCGCTACAGATAAAGCGCCAAAGATAGCACTTGGTAAACGAACCACCCAATCGGCAATACCAAAGATTTTAAACCCAAGGGCAATGAGCCAATAAATCATAATCGGTTTATCGTACCAATAGGTGCCGTAAATTTGAGGCGACAACCAATCTCCGGAGAGAACCATTTCCTTAGCAGTTAACGCATAGTTAGATTCAACAGGATCGGTAACAGGCAACATATTATTGCCAAACAAATAAAAAACGAGCCATACAATGAATACGACTGGTGTTAATCGTGAAAGTTTCATAAAGGGCCTCCTTATCGGCGATTGCGATAGTATTTAAAGCCCAACACAGCAGCTATAATAACGAATACAACGATCATAATAATCAAGAACTCATGATTGTATTGGATTAGATCCTTCCAATTTTCACCAAGCACTTTTCCTAAATAAACGAGAAGGATTGTCCAAGGAATCGTACCGAGTACTGTCCAAATGACAAAATGCCACATAGGATAACGAGCCATACCAGCTGGGAAGGAAATGAACGTACGAACACCTGGCAACAAACGACCAAAGAATACCGCTGCGCCACCATATTTATTAAACATCTTTTCAGCTAGCTCAAATTTATGTTCATTAAAGAATATGTATTTACCGTATTTCAAAAGGAGCGGACGTCCGCCGTACTCACCCATCCAGTAGGATAAAATAGAGCCCACGATCCCTGCTAAAATACCTACAACCATAGTCGTATGTAGATCAAATATGCCTTGAGCGATTAGATACCCTGCAAAGCCAAGAACGATTTCACTAGGAATAGGAATGTTGGCATTTTCCAGAACCATTGCAATAAACATGGCTGCATAGCCATACGTTTCCATGAACGAAATAATATATTCCACTGTTTTACCCCTTTTAAATTCCCATATGGGTTCCATATGTACAAAATTTTGCACATAGCATTTTCATTGTTATCATACCTATTCGGTATACCTTATATTTTACCATAATAAAAAGGCCCTCACCACAGGTGAAAGCCTTTTTACTATTTAACTGTATACGATTATTGCAATTCAGTAGTTTGAGTTGTTACTTCACGAGCCGTAGTAAATGCAGCTAGTTCTGCATCACCAGAACCAAGAATTACTTTGTTAGCTACTAGCGCGTTAGCCGCTGTTTTAGCATCTTGTAAAGTAATTCCAGCACGAGGAGCACTAATTGTGACTGATGTGCTTTTACCACCGACCGTAGAAAATGTAAGATATACAACGCGTTTTTCCGCCATGTGGGCGCCTCCTTTCACGTTTCATAAACAAGTTCTCAAATCTAGATAGAACGAGGCAATCGTTGGAATTATATAGTTCCTCTAAGATCAAATATGTCTATCTACGATTCATATCAATAAGGATGGGAATGTGTGGACTTGCGATTTTTATACCTTGTTACGACTATTTATAGGTATATAAAATCAGCAATAAGGATGTGTTTGGATCACCTACAAAAGTAATTTAATCATCTTGATTAATGTCCTAAGGATACTTCATTGACGCGGACCACGTCGGACAAGCTGTGGTCATACAAGGCTGCCAGCGCATTACCAACGGTTTTCACATTATCGTCGGACGCTTCTTCTGCAACACGAGTATAGGTTACGTCTTTGTACTTCGGCGCATCTTCGGTGCCGATGTTAAAGCGCAATACCAATTTTGTGCGTTTAATGTTAGCCATCGTATCACCTCCTTTCACCCTCTTATATTCCTGAGGTTCCCTCTCGACAACCCCCTCTAGAATAATTACGGTAATCATTGTGAAAGTCTGGGAACTACGGCTCTAACTCTGTACTTATGGCAGTAACTATATACTTCTTATACCAACTATATAACTTCAAAAGTAACTATATAGATTTCATTAAACTTCTAGCAGTATTAAAACAATAAGGTTCTTATAAATACAAAAAGACCTTTACCAATTCCTAGTTATATATAGGAACCGTAAAGGTCTATAAGATCTATGAGTACTATAAAGCGCCATTAAAAATAGTACTGGTATGTTAAACCGCTTAAGTTCAACACTATTCAGTTTTCAATGCCAACATAAAGTCATAGGCTTTAACGGCTGCTTCTGTATCCACAAAGTGTAATGGATTTAACATACGACAGAATTTAAAGAGACATTCGTGTTTACGTAAAACATCTTTCACATGTAATACAGTATCTCGAGCCGTACGAGCAGAGCTATAACCATTCATCATGGCATATAGGTAAGAAATCGGCAAATTATCTTCACGCAAGTAGCTGTGAACGAAGATCAGCAAATCCCAACCTTGCGCTGTTAATTCAGGCCAACGACGGCCATTTTCCCAATCTAACAAAGTAATCTTATCTGTATCAGGATCATAGGTAATATCTCTCATGGCAGGGCGCCCATGAGATAAACCATAGTCATGGAGTTGTCCCAATGTTTTACCAAAGATATAGAAGATATGAGTCACCATATCTTGTAAGCTATCATCATCAGGATGTTGAGCCGGCAATTCGCTATAATAGGTTAATGTTTTACCAGACCCTTCTGTAACGAAATAATGCTCTCTAAATCCAGCAATTACAGGCGCTACAGGTAGCTGTGTATTTATAAAGGATATTTTATAGAACTCATAATCAAAGGCAGCTCTAGGAGATGGTTTAATCCAACTAGAGCGGCGATTACTGATATCTTGCTTTACATAATAGGTTTTATCGTTAAACTCTACAGGAAAAACACGATGGTCTTTCTCTTGATCAATCATGCGATCGATATATTCTAATAACATATCATTCATTATGGCCTCCACTTGTATAATACTCTACAACACTAATACTCCCATTTATACAGAATCTAAATTATTGAATACAAAACTCTCCATCTAGGCTAAGTAAGTGCACTCATTACACATAGCCTCATATTTGTTCATATCCATTCTTATTCAAATAGATTATATATCTCTATAATTAATTAAAAGTAACAACACATTAGTTGTTACTCATATAAGTGTATACAATTAATGTTTTTATTATACTACAATTATGACCTGATATCAAAAGAAAAACCCCCTAGCCTAAGCTAGGGGGTTCTTCTGGTAATTATGATAATAGGTTTAGATTTAAGACAGTACGAGGACCAACTGAGGTCATGTCTAAATCAAACGAATTAACCAACGAATTTAGTCACTGCTGCAGTATCAGTTAAGTGACGTTTAGGCATGCCCATTTCTTCAGGGGAGATGCCAAGAGCAAGACCCACTAATTGGGACATGTGCAAGATTGGCATATCTTTGCCACCGCCAACAACTTCTTTTGCTTCTTTTTGGAACATATCAAGTTGCATTTGGCAAAGTGGGCAAGGAGTTACTACGCAATCTGCGCCTTCTGTAGCTGCATCTTTGTTGATGGAGCCAGTCATTTGCATTACGGAATCATGTGCAGGGTATACAGCATGGAAACCGCAGCAATCAAGTTTACGAGAGAAGTCGATTGGTGTAGCACCGATAGCAGAGATCAAATCTGCTAAGGATGTAGGCATTTGATAATCTTCGAAGCCCAATTCAGTTTGAGGACGAAGAATATGGCAACCATAGTATTCAGCTACACGTAAACCAGTTAAAGGTTTAACAACTTTAGCTTTCAATTTATCCAAACCGTAATCGCGGATCAATACCCATAAGAAATGAGTAATATCAGTTGTACCGCGGTATTGTTTACCGATTTGAGCTAATTTTTTGTTAACTTCGTTCTTTTCTTTTTCGTTGTTATCAAGCTCGTTTTTAGCTTCACGAAGCATCAAAGTACAAGTGTTACATACAGTTAAAAGGTTCAAACCTTTTTCTTCTGCCAATGCAATGTTACGAGCATTTGTAGCAAGTGTAATTTCTGGAGCGATGTCTTGAACGTGGGACGCGCCGCAGCAAGTCCAACCGTCAAGTTCTTCCAACTCGATGCCTAATTTTTTAGCTACAGCAACTGTTGCTAAGTAGTCTTCTTTGGCAGCGCTTTCAAGAACGCAACCTGGGAAAAATGCGTATTTCATTATTTGCTTACCTCCTCAGCTGCTTTCATAAGTCTGCGAACACCATCAATACCATTTACAGGTTTTTGAGGTACTACAAGTTCGAATGGATTGATTTTGCTGTGTTTCCACAAACGTAAAGCATAGAATGCTTGTTTAGCGGAATCAACAACACCATCAGATTTCAAGCTCATAGAAACTTCTTTCAAGCGACCAGTTTTGTAGAGATCGTCTTTGAAAGCAACTGCATGGCGAACGCCTTTGCTGTTAGTAAGACCAGCTTTTGTAGCTTCTTTACGCAAGTTGGAAATATCTTGAGCAGGTTTTAAGTGTTTAGGGCAACGGGAGATACAGTTCATGCAGTGAACACATTTCCAAAGACCGTTGTCGAATGCAGGTTGAATGTGAGCCATAGGTGCATCATCACGGCTATCCAATACGAAACGGTTAGCTTTTGTGAATACATATGGTTCTAAGAAATCATCTTGACGTGCAGTCAATTTGTTACATTCAGATGCGCAGCAACCACAAAGGATACATTCTGTACCAGCAACGAATTTTTTGAAGTCAGCTGGAGTTTGGCGAACGATTTTGTCACCTTCGTTGAATTCTGCTTTAAGGAAGATCCAAGGAGCAACTGTTTTCAAACGATCAACTTTTGCTTCCCAGTCAACAACTAAGTCACGGATAACGCGGAAGTTGCCAATAGGTGCAATTGTCAATTCATCAGTACCATAACGTTCTGTTAATTCGTCGATTTTAGCTTCGCAACCAAGCATTGCTTCGCCATTTACACGAATGGAGCAAGCGCCGCAAACTGCGGAACGGCAAGCTGCCAAGAATGTTAAAGTTGGATCTTGAGTATCTTTAATTTTTTGAAGGCCCCAAAGAATTGTACGGTCAGCTTCATAGTCGAATTTGAAAGTCTGTACAAACGCGCGACCTTGTTGGTAACGGTGAATATGGTAGGTGATTTGTCTCATCTTAGTACTTCCTTTCTTGTGGTTCGTATTTAGTGAACACTACGTCGCGTTCAGTCAATTCGTACTCGCCGTTAGCACCCAATTTGATCAAAGAGTGTTTTAAGTATCTTTCATCATTACGTTTTGGATGGTCTTCACGGATATGAGCACCACGAGATTCACGACGGTGTAAAGCGCCCATAGCAATAGCTTTAGCTACTGTTAACATGGAACCGATTTCACAATAGTTAACGAATGCCATGTTGTAAGTACGTTCAGGGTCACCTACATAACAAGTTTTGTAATCTTCCATCAATTGATCGATTTCTTTTAATGCTTCAGTAATACCTTCTTCATTACGGAAGATACCTACTTTGTTCCACATTGCATCAGCCAATGCATCGCGGATTTCAACTACTGGACGGCCACCTTCACGAGTTGTTACTTCAGTGAATTTTTCTTCCCAGTGTTTAGCAGCTGCAGCTAATTCTGCATCTACGTTAACTTGTTCATGTGTTTCAGCATAGTCAGCTGCACCAGCACCGGATACTTTACCGAATACTACGCCGTCTGCCAAGGAGTTACCACCTAAACGGTTAGCACCATGGATGGAGATACAAGAAGCTTCGCCGGAGGAGAACAAACCAGGCAATTCACATGCACAAGTTTTGTAATCTACTACGTCGATACCGCCCATTGTATAGTGACATGTAGGACGAATAGGTACTGGTTGAGTCAATGGATCGCAATGTTCGAAGCACATAGCCAAGTCACGGATACCATGAAGTTTTTCGATGATAACTTCAGGTCCTAAGTGACGAAGGTCAGCTACTACGTATGCGTTAAGACCAGAACCGAAACCACGACCTGCAGCGATTTCATCTTCGATTGCTTTCGCTACAACGTCACGGGATGCTAATTCCATTTTGTTAGGCGCATATTTTTTCATGAAACGTTCGCCTTCAGCGTTAAGAAGGTAACCACCTTCACCACGAACCGCTTCGGACATCAAGATACCAGTACGACCAAGACCAGTTGGATGGAATTGAATCATTTCCATATCTTTCAATGCATTACCAGCGCGGAACGCTGCTGCCATACCATCGCCTGTGGAAAGGAATGGGTTAGTAGTACGAGTCCAGAAGATACGGCCTGCACCACCAGTAGACAAGATAATAGCTTTAGCTTTAATTTGTTCTACGCGACCTTCTTTCATGTTCCAAACTACAGCGCCACCAACGTGACCTTCTGCAGATTTAACAAGATCTAAAAGGTACCATTCTTGTAAGAAGTGTACGCCTTCTTTCAAGCATTGTTCGTAAGTTGTGTGCAAAATAACGTGACCAGTTTTATCCGCAGAGTAGCAAGTACGTGGATAGGATTGACCACCGAAGTTACGTTGCGCAATTTTGTTTTCTTGAGTACGGGAGAATGGAGCCCCCATGTGGTCCATTTCAAGTACGCCTTCTGGACAACGAGAGCAGAAGAATTCAATCGCATCTTGGTCGCCAAGATAGTCAGAACCTTTTACTGTATCGAAAGTATGAGTTTCGATTGTATCTTCAGCTGCAACGTTATTCAAACATGCATTTACACCGCCTTGCGCCATTGCTGTTGCAGAGCGAGTTGGGAAAATTTTAGTAATAAGAGCTACTTTTAAGCCTTTGCGACGACCAACTTCAAGAGCCGCGCGTTGACCAGCACCACCGCTACCTACTACTAGAACATCAAACTGTTCCATAATGACCTCCTCATAACTACCTATTAATAAGAAAACTTGTTAGACTATCTCATTTCAAAAACTTATAAAAATTTTTGATAACCTAATCATTTTTCTTTCAAGAAAAACCTCATACTTATGCGATTCTTCTTATTTCTTTACCTATAATTATAGAGAGCATTTTGTATGATGTCTAAACCCTATTATGCATAATTAATTTCGATTAATCTAACTGATAATCTATTTCACTTATTGTTTTTCTTGTTTACTTATGAACATTTAAAATAGATTTATGAATATTTCATACAAGAAGTTAAGGATATTACGAAAGTAATTCGGTTCCGAAATTTTTGTATATTTTTATTTCTTACAATACATCAACTAGCCCTATAAATACTGTGTTTATTCAATATCGAAATCATTCATAATAATTAATATCCGTTAAATTCCTACCAAAACCACCTCGATTTTAACCATCGAAAATCATTAAATTTCTACGACTATCATTGGTATTTATCTCTCTGATAATTATTATCACAAGTTTTTCTAGTGATTTCTTTCACACTCGCCAAAATTGGTAAAATCAGGTCTATCTATGCGCATACGGCAATCTTCGATATAGTTCATCTTCATTCATTAGCAGAATTCATTAAGTTTCAAGTTTTTCCCGTCTTTTGGCTTTAAAAACATGAAGAAGGCGCTTATAAACTCGCATATACATTCATCTTTTGCTCATTCCTGTTGTATAAGGTATGATAATAGATAAATAAGTTATATAATATTATATATATAGTCACCCTTATATGGTGTTGTGGCTTTCACAAAAAAGAAAGCTTATATATATAATGACTATATTAATGTAGTTGGAGAGCTATATTTTTAACTCATACATAAGGAGAACAGAGAATGAAAATTTTACTTGTAGAAGACGAAGAAATGCTGAATGGCATTACCGCCAAATATTTGCGTGCAGAGAATATGACAGTTGACACATGCTTCAATGGTCAACAAGCTATTGATTATGTAAATACATCCAGCTATGACGTTATCGTTATGGATATTATGATGCCAGTTCTTGACGGCATTAGCGCTCTTGCACAAATGCGTAACGACGGCAATACAACACCTGTATTGCTTTTAACTGCAAAAGATTCCTTACAAGATAAAGTTACAGGCCTCAACACAGGCGCTGACGATTACCTTGTAAAACCTTTCGATCTTGAAGAATTAACAGCTCGTATTTATGCATTGGCTCGTCGTAATGCGCGCCATGCACAAAATGATATCCACGTAGGTCCGCTTACAATCAATGTGCCACAACGTACCGTTAAACGCGATGGTGAAACAATCACATTGACTGCTAAAGAATTCGACCTCTTATTCTATTTAGCAAGTAACGAAAACATCGTATTATCCCGTCAACAAATCCTTGACCATGTTTGGGAATACGACTATGAAAGCTACTCTAATCTTATCGATGTATACATCAAAGATTTACGTAAAAAGATCGATACTGATGAGAATGTAAAACTCATTCAAACAGTTCGTGGAGTAGGGTATGTCCTCAAAACAGAAAACTAATGATCCTCACCGAGATTTAGACACCATGTCTGGGGCAGCTACCGATTTATTTAATCGGCTGCCCCTCACTTTTAAAATTATGTCTTGGTATACCATCTTTTTGCTCATCATTTTGATGGTTGCCTCTGCCTGGATTTATGCATATACGCACGAGTCCGATAACAAAGAAGTACGTGAGCGCTTGCAGCAGCAAGCAATGATCATGGCTACGGATATTCGCAAATTTAAACCGTACCAAGATAATACATTCTTCTTTGTTTCCACCCAAGACGGCTATATTATTAAAGGCGCCTTACCAGACGGCTTCCCAAACCAAACAGTCCTTTCCTTAGGACAGGTTGGAGAAATTGCTGTAGGTGACGACACCTTCTATTACTACGATACGCCGGTTAACGAACCAAACTATCGTGGTATTTTGCGTGCTGTTACAAAGGTAAAAACAGCCTCTAAAAAGACTGAAAATCTATTATATAGTTTATTATTAGGTGATGTTATCTTCTTGTTGATTTCATCACTAGGTGGTTATCTATTCATCAAAAAAGGCCTCAAGCCGGTCCGAACCTTGACGAAAACAGCTAAGGTTATCGGCAAGAACAATGACTTGAGCCGCCGTATTGATATTCCATCCCGCACAGCGCGAGATGAAATCTACGAGCTTACCACCACATTCAACCGCATGATTTCAGGTCTGGAAGACTCCTCTAATCGGGAGAAACAGTTTAGTTCTGACGTATCTCACGAGTTGCGTACACCAATTGCTGTTATTAAAGCAGAAAGTGAATTTGCTTTAAAATACGGCCGTACAGAAGACGATTTGCGAGAAGGCTTAACACATATCTTAGAACAAGCCAAGTTTATGACTAACCTCGTAAGTCAATTGCTCGATGTAGCACGCCTAGAGAATGCGCATGAACTCAACTTAGCACCTGTAGATGTATCATTGATGTTAACCAATATGGTTCATGACTATACACGACTCGTTGCGGAGAATACAGAAAAAAAGATTTCTATCACATCCAATATTCAACCGCATATGAGTATCGTGGCTCATGAAGTGTCCTTACGTCGTGCCATTACAAACTTGGTGGACAATGCTATCAAGTTTACGAATTCCACCATCGACATTTCAGCCAAGCTTGCCGGCGGTGAACTTGTTATTACGGTAACAGATAACGGCATCGGTATCGAGCCAGAAAACCTTGAGCATATTTGGGATCGCATGTACCAAACAGAGCAATCTCGAAACAAGAAATCAAATCACGGTATTGGACTTGGCTTATACTTTGTAAATAAGGTAATTAACTTGCACCATGGCACAGTAACAGCCGCAAGCGAGCCACAAGTAAGAACTACATTTACAGTACGATTGCCGTACAACAGAACAGAAGAATAAACTAAAGGGACTGACCAACGGGTCAGTCCCTTTTATTATGAAGCGCTTAATTATTTAGCATTTAATTGTTTAGCCTATGAATTGTTGCCATAGTGGCATATACACATATTCGAGGAAGGTCCATACAACGAGCCCTGCAATAGCACCAACAATGGCACCATTGATACGGATCCAGCTGAGGTCATCCTCTACCTTAGATTCGATGAAGTAAATAAACTTCTCTGTGCTAAGGCCGCCAAGAACTTGGCGGATAATAGTCTCAATGAGGTCATAACCTTGTTCAAGGACGTAGATCCCTATATCGTGTAATGTATTTTCAATACGATTTCTCAAATCTTCGGATTGGCCATATACAGTCCACAATTCAAGAGCAATATTCACGAGAACTTGTGCAGGTGTTTCCCCATTTTCATCCCCTACAAGTAATAATTCCTCTACATAAGGGCATAAATGGTTTTCAATGACAGATTCCCAATCTTGTTCACGAATCCAACGTTCCCACGCTTCATCGAGAGCATCACAAACCTCGCGATTCTCTTCTATATGACGAATTGGGTCTACCCATTGGCGAAGCCATGCAGTCCGTTCAGGACTATTCGGACGCTTCCAATTTTCAAGCATAGCATAGGCCTCTTGAACGATAGCCTGTGCCAGTTCATGGTAGTTCACCACATCGGTCGCTTCAGACATAGAGATGAGGAAATCAGACCAGAAGCCTTTTCGCTTTTTCTTATGCGCCTCTTCTGCTACAACCGCTGTAAGCCACGTAACCATAGCTGGATGGTTAATACGTTCTTGAATTACATTCAATACCTGTACAACCATACCTTCATAGCGATTATGTTCACATAAGTCGAGTAACACGTGTTTCAAAACCGGTACTAGTGAATGTTTTTGAAGCAATCCACGGATGCGTTTTGCCCCCCATTGTGCCCATTCCTCGTTCGTTTGAGATTTCCACAACAGATGTAAACCTTGATGTATCACAAGGCGCGCTGCCCGCTGCCCTTCTGGAGATAGCAAAAATTTCTCGAACAATGGTACAAATTGAACATTGCTCAACAATACTTTACACCGTTCCTTGGTAAGCATCTTTGTTTCCACCAGCTTGATAACACCGTTGATAAGGCGATCCTTATTCCGAGGAATCAATGCTGTATGATATGGGAAACCTAATGGCTTACGGAATAATGCAGTTACAGCAAACCAGTCCGCCACACTACCGATAAGTGCGGACTGCACAGCCCAATAAAGCGGCTGATACCAGCTTTCACGGCCATAGAAAAATTGACCTATGAAAACAAAACAGTATAATACGGCGGTCAAACCAAGAATACCATTAGCACGTTGCCGCAAGGTGAGGGATTTCAAATACTGAATCATTTGAGCACCCCCTCTACTAAAAGGTATAAACCGTAGAATATACCACCTAAAACAGCCCCTACGAGGGAACCATTGATACGAACCATTTGAAGGTCATAGTACATCTTGCCTCGTACAATTTGGGTGATTTCATCAGGGGAATATCGAGATAACTCTTGTCCTACCACCTTATCGATGAGAGGGTTTAATTTTTGTAACCACGGAATACTGCGTAACAAGAAGAACCGTTCAAACGGTGCTTGCTTGTCTGGGTTCAGCAAAATCTCTGTACCGAGCACATTAAAGCGGCCGATAACGATGTCCATGAGGCGTTTCCAGTCCACAGTATCACCATCGATGAGCTTGCCTTCCCATTCTTCAAGAACCATCTTGATCCATTGATCTTTATGCTCTTCGATAAAAGCTTGCCACTCCGCATTAGTTTCCAAATTATTGAAGAAGCGAATGGCTTGGCCCCATACGTAACGACCTAAATCAGAGTCGATGGACTCATTATCCTTAAGGAATTGAACAGCCTTTTTCTGTACTGTTTCTACCAATCGTTCTGGTGAAAGCCCATCCCCGCCAAAGGCAATAGCCAATTCACGGAAGAAGGAATCCTTCGTATAGGTTTTCATAATGTCTAACATTACGCGGTACAAGTACGGATATACCTGATTTGATGCAATGACGCGCTGACAAGTACGATTAAAGTAAAGCCAGAAAATACTCGCCGTATGGCGTTCTAACATACAGCGGCCAAACAAGATAACGAGCGGTGTCGCCTTCCAGTTTGTAACGCCTTTGTATATAGCTTTATTGATTTCCTGACGCATAGGTTCAATATCCATATGGGATAAGACCTGATTCCCTACGCCGTACAAAATATCACGCATTTGGTCTTGTCCTACATCGCTCATGCCGTATTCAATAATGCGGACCATAACCCGTTCTTTTTTGATGGCATAGTACATTTGAGGCACGCGCAACAACTCTTCACTGAGCATGGTGCGACCAATTTGAATGAGTCGCTCTTTGCTGCGCGGTAAGATGGCGGTCTTGAAAGGAATGCCTAAGGGCTTCGTAAAGAGTGCCGTTACCGCATACCAGTCCGCCAAGCCGCCAATCATGGCTGCCCCAGAGACATGTGTGATAAACGCCCAGAACGTATCCTGTCTTTGTGGATATGCAATTAAAAATATAATAGCCATGACAACCAATAGGGTGGTTGCCACTGGTTTAGTTTTCATCATCACTTGATCCTAACTTACTGAATTACGTATATAGACTCTCCCCATATAACGTAGCGACCATAGAGGCCACGAACTTTCACATACTACAACAACTTGTGAAAGTATATTTAATATGTGTATCCATCATCTGCTAGAGCATCCGATTAACACTTCAGTTAAAATGTACATTCATCGCCTTCTTTTTGAGGTTCCCATACAGGGACATCGCCAAAGAGAGCTTTAAAATATACAGATGGTGTCCATAGTGGGCCATTTAGATGCATCGGAATAAAGGCTTTTTTCACCTCTACGCGGCGCAAAAACTCAATGCTGCCCCACTCCATAGCGTCTTCCAAACGATTATCTACAGGGAACATCGCTACATCGACAGACAAACCATCCAATTCTTTGAACTCACGCCATGCCATGCGCTTTGCATCAGCGTTATTCTCCGGCGTGTCACCAAGCCAGTGCCACCAGTTGAGATCACCGGCGTGGAAGATAGAATCAGAATCGATGTTAGCTGTATTTGTCTTTACGTAGAAAGAACCACCTTCATCGGTACTACCATACATATGAATGCCTACATCATCTAATGTCGCATCATGACCTGGGCGCATGGTAATGCATTTCTTTACCTTGCCTTCTAATGGCACATCTTGATGGCAAATGTAGCGTGTTTGAGGACCATCAAATTCTGTAATGGATGGATTAAAATGATCCGCATGAACATGGCTTACAAAGAACCAGAGCTCACGACCTCGCTTTGCTAATTGCCAAACAATATTGTTAGGATCTTTATAATAATCAAACACATAGCAACGCTTACCGTCATCTACAAGAAAGCCACTATGCGCTAAAAAAGTAACATTCAACATTATTATCAATACCTCTCATTTATTGAGAATTTATATCATTCGTATTGTTTATTATACCATATTTTTCTTAATACATGGCACAAACAAATGGCTATTTATATCATATATAAGGGCAGAAATGCCGCTGTCGCTTCTTAAATGCGGCCAGCGGCTTTCATATAGTCGATATATTGGTTCCCCCATTTTTCAAGAGATGCGAGAACCGCTTTAAACTCTGCCCCCACTTCGGTAAGGCTATATTCTACCTTAGGTGGAATAGTACCATATACTTCACGATGAACTAAACCGTCATCCTCCATTTGTCGCAGAGCTCTAGTAAGAGTGGCTTGCGTAATTGGATATAAGCGGCGCTCTAACTCACGGAAGCGCACAGGACCTTCAGATAATTCGTGCATGATCAATAAAGACCATTTGCCGGCTAATAACTTTTGGCTCGTTGCATAGGGACAGCGGCCCACTAAATCATGAACATTTACGAGTTGCTCTGCCATGGTGATTCTCCTTTTCTATGTGTAGAACGTTGTTCAAATCATAACACAAATTTATCGTATTGCAAGCATTTTATAGTATCTTTTTTTAGGGTACAAAACTTTTTGAATTTTTTTTACTCCGAAAATTGCAATAACAAGTTGAACATTACCAGCTAAATAGTCCATCAGGTCGCACAAGAATAAATCCTGTCCAGTTCGGCCTCGAAGAGTTCATCCGGTGTTCGGTATCCGAGAAGCTTCCGTGGCAACCCATTACACCAGAGTTCGATCTGAGCTATCTGCTCATTGGAATAGCTGTCGATCCGTTTTCCTTTCGGAATAAACCTACGAATTAATCCGTTATGGCGCTCCACCGATCCTTTCTCGCAGGATGTGTAGGGATGGGCAAAATAGACCAGTGTTTTACTCAGAGTCTCTAAATCAGATAGTGTCGAAAACTCGGAACCGTTGTCTGTGGTGATTGTCTTAAAGACATCATCCCAGTGTTCTTCAAATTGAGAATGAACTGTTGATAGAGCATTCATGACGCTGTTCGGATTACGACCGGGGATGCGAATCATCCAGTACTCCCTGGTCTTTCGCTCAATCATGGTCAATAGGGCATCATCGTTATTATTTTTTGAGCCGATAACAAGATCTGCTTCCCAATGTCCAAACTCCTTACGGTCATTTACAGATGCTGGGCGTTCTTCAATGCTCCGACCGAGAATTCGCTTATTTTTATGAACCTGTGTTTTTTTAGGTGACCTGCGAAGTTTTTCCGGAAGATCGATGTTCTTGATTCCAAGAAGTCCGAGATCAATGTAACCATAAAGTGTTTTTGTACAGACAATCTGATCTCTGGTGAATAATTCATTTTTCAAGGCACGGCCTACACAAGCATCAAGTGACCATCCTTCTTCGAAGAACTTCTGCTCTACAAAAGAGATGAAGTTAGATTTCTCGAAAAAGTCATAGTGCCGGCAGCATGACTGGCGATTTCGCTCATAAGCATCTTGACCAGCAGTGGCTTTATAACGGAGGATATTTCCTTTGTATAGTGACACAGTTCCGCGCTTGATCTCATTTCGAACGGTGTTCGGTGCGCAGCCAATTTCCTTGGCAATCCTGTTAGGACTCCATCCATCTTTGAGTCGAGTCTGAATCAAAACACGGCACTCAAATGTAAGATGTTGTCCTTTTCTGTGCTCATTTGCGGTATAATGTAAGTGGTCCATAGGGATTTTCTCCTTGTGAATAAAGTTTAGTCACTTACATTCTACCAAAGGAAGAGAGCCGTATGGACTTTTTGTATTACTTGTTCAACTTGATTTTACAATTCATCAATTTTTTTTACTCAGTAAACATCATAATTCTATTACTTTTGATAGTACCTATCACAAATGATTCTACTATTCAAAATAGATGCACCTCTATATAATGATGTCATCAGATGAACATATATTCACTAATCATATGTTAGAGTAGTTGCAAATGATCACTTCTAAACAACTTTGCCTAGTCCATAGGCCATCAAGCTTAGAATTAATTATTTGGCACTTTACATAAAAAGGAGAATCAACATGAACATTTTAGTGATCGGTGCAAATGGTAAAGCAGGTCGTCGTATTGTAGAAAAATCCCTCAAAGCAGGTCATCAAGTAACAGGCGTCGTTCGCCGCGAAGGTGCAATTAAAGGTATTCCAACTATCGTAAAAGACGCATTGCAATTAACTAAACAAGAATTAACTCAATTTGATGTAGTAGTAAATGCTACAAGCGCATTCACACCAGATATGTATCATTTACCAGCAGATTTGACATTATTACTTGTAAAAGCATTGGCAAATACAAATACACGCCTCATCGCTATAGGTGGTGCAGGTAGCCTCTATGTAGACGAAGATCACACAGTTCAACTAAATGATACACCAGAGTTTCCTCCAGAATTCCTAGTTCGTTCCAAAACTCATGCTAAATCTGACGATATCTTGCGTAAATTCAGCAATGTAGACTGGACAATGTTTACCCCACCACCAATCTTAGATGCAGATGGTCCAGAATCTAATGACTATATATTAGGTAATGAAAATGTTATCTTAAATAAAGAAGGCAAGCCGTATATCTCTTATGATACATTCGCACAAATTCTAGTGGATGAAATTAAGAACCACAAGTTTGGTCGTCAACGCTTTACAGCAGTGCAAAACTAACTACATAGATACAAAACATATCCTAGAAAATTTAGTTTTCCTAGGCCATAAACATCTTACATTGCTATATACACAAAAGAACCGCTAGTTACAAAACTAGCGGTTCTTTTCTTTACCATACTAAGTACGCTACTAAACGAACACTTTTAAGAAGCAAGAGATATTATAAATCAATGTCACTTATTCCCTAAAATTTAGTCGTCTGCCAAAATCATAATAATGTTTTAATAAAAGATTCCATTTCCATCGGTTTTACAACAGGCTCAAAGCGCCCTACCACATTACCTTTACGATCTATAACAAACTTAGTAAAGTTCCACTTTACCTCATCGTCCTTTAAATAGTTAGGATCAATGCCATTGAGATAGTCTGTAAGCATTTCTGTCTTATCACTAGGTGGGAACCCTTTAAATGGTTGCTCTTTAATCATATATTTGAATAAATCCAAGGCGCTTTCATCACGCACATCAGATTTCCCCATCACAGTAAAAGTAACCCCATAATTTACCTTGCAAAAGGATTGAATTTCGGTATTAGAACCAGGCTCTTCCTCGCCAAACTGGTTGGAAGGAACCGCAATAATTTCTAAACCTTGTTCGTTGTATTTCTTATAAAGAGCCTCTAACCCCTCATATTGGTGAGTAAATCCACACTTACTTGCCGTATTAACAACGATAAGAACTTTGCCTTCAAAATTTTGTAGTGATTGCAATTCACCAGACTTATTAGGCAGAGAAAATTGATATACAGACATAGTAACTCCTAACTTTCACGATAAAACTAATATTATATTAATAATGTTTTTACATCGTAATTAAATCTTGCCGTTCTTTCAGCCGCAGTTTTTTGCCACTCTGTAGGTGCTGTACCGTCTTTTTCTAGGAAGAATCCAGAGTCAAGGTAACGAATGATGATATAGTTGGAGTCCTTTTGATCAAAGCCATTACCACGACTAAAATCGATACCATGACCTGTATTGCGCGTTACGATGGCTTCTAATAATGGCAGGGTAATGGCATTCAACGTGATTTTCATATCACATTTGTCGAAAATCTTTTTGAAGAAGGAGCTAGGTTTTTCTTCCTTATAGACTAACAATTTGCTAATCGTACCATTAGAGGCACATACTACGCGGCGAATTTCATTAATAGGGATATCTACCTTACCATTTGAGATAACACCATTTTTAATGGTAATTTCTCGTTTTCCCATGTAGGAGTAATCAAGTGGCAATTGAAGGGTATCTAAATTTGCAGGAAAATCCGCTGTCAATTTATGGCGAGCAAAGGCAGCAATGATTGCTTTTGTTTCACGAATATTATGACCAGCATTAGATCCTTTACGGTCAGTGTCTAAATCTTGACCTTCTATGTTTTTCCAATTATGGTCTCTAAATATAATCGAATAGTTACTATTTGAATTTAAATATCTTGTAAGATATAGCTCATTTACGTCATCAAAATCAATATCAGTCGTAACAGTACCATTTGCATCTTTACAGAGTACACCATTGTAACTAATTGTTAACGTACGATCATTACTTTCAAAAACAACAGGATTTGTGTCGAATACAGAAATCATAGCCCTCTCCTTTTCACGACTCCAAACAGAATAATACTTGTATGTATCAAGTGCATTTACGTAATACATTGATTAAGTACATTAATCAACTTTATTTAGCCTAATCATACACCTTCTATATAGATTTATACAAACAAAAAAGCTGATTCCGAAGAATCAGCTTTTTCTATTTCATTGAAATATTTCAAATGAAGTTGTAGTTGAAATTAGATGCTTTCAACAGCAGCGATAGCAGCAACGTCTACAACGTCTTGAGCAGAGCAGCCACGGGAAAGGTCATGAACTGGTTTAGCCAAACCTTGAATCAATGGGCCAAGAGCATCAGCGCCGGAGAAGCGTTGTACCAATTTGTAACCGATGTTAGCAGCTTGAAGATCAGGGAAGATCAAGATGTTAGCTTTACCAGCTACGTTGGAGCCAGGAGCTTTCTTTTCTGCTACGGAAGGAACGATGGAAGCGTCCAATTGTAATTCGCCGTCGAATTTGAAGTCAACATTGCGTTCTTTCAAGATGTTAACAGCTTCTACTACTTTGTCTACTTCTGGAGTGGAAGCAGAACCTTTTGTGGAGAAGGACAACATGGATACGCGAGGGTCAGCCATGCCAACAACTTTGCGAGCTTTTTCTACAGTGGATTCTGCGATATCAGCCAATTGTTCGCTAGTTGGGTTAGGCAATACGCCGCAGTCGGAGAATACGAGCATACCGTCGTCGCCATATTCTTTTTTGCTGGTGAACATGAACATGGAAGAAGATACTGTTTTAAGACCTGGTTTAGTACCTACAACTTGTAATGCAGCACGCAATACGTTTGCAGTTGGGCAACCGGAACCAGCAACCATGCCATCTACTGCGCCAAGACGAACGAGCATAGCGCCGAAGAATAAGCAGTCACCTTTCATAGTTGCGTCAGCTTTTTCAGGAGTCATGCCTTTTTTAGCGCGCAATTCTACGAATGTATCAACCATTTCTTGGTAACGATCATAGTTAGCTGGATCGATGATTTCAGCACCTTCTACGGATACGCCAACAGCTTTAGCAGCTTCAGCGATTTCTGCAGGGTTACCAACGAGTACAGGTGTTACGAAACCTTCTTTCAAAATGATTTCAGTTGCTTTCAATACGCGTTCATCTTTGTATTCTGGCAACACGATTTTTTTACCTAATGGTTTTACTTGGTCTTTTAATTTTTGAATTAAATCCACGATTTTTGCCTCCTTAACATTGGCTTATGCCATATCAATACTATTATTATAGCAAATTCAACCTATAGGTAAAAGTAAAATTTATTTTCTAAGCCTATTATTCTAATTTTTATACTATCATTTTGATAATGGTGAAAGTTGGAATCTATTCCAACTTTTCTCTTTTTTCATTATTAATTTGGATTTCACTCCAACTTTCGTAAAATTTTATAGTGAATTTGGATTTCATTCCAACTTTTACCAAATTAATATAACAAAGCTAATCATTCAATATGTTGAACCATCTTCACATAAAACGATACAATAATAGAATATAATTAATAAGATTTACCTCACTTATTTACATAATATCGGAGGACTCATGGCCAATACAGAAACGACAATCAACGCAGTTATCAATCCCCAAATCAATGATGCCCCCATCGATATAAAGAGAACAATTAAGGCTTTAGAGCGCAATAATTTCGTAGTTCATTATTTTGAAACAGGTGCAGAAGCTGTTGATTATTTACGGTCTCGCATTCAGAACAAACGAGTGGCTATCGGTGATTCCCGCACCTTATTAGAGCTCAATGTACATGATGCTTTATCCGAGGTCAACGATGATATAACAGATATTCAACGTCCTCTCCCTGGTGAAAGCTTCCGGGACACTGCATTACGCACCATGGGCCGCGATGTATTTCTCACCTCTGTAAACGCCTTATCCCAAACAGGGGAGATGGTCAATATCGACGGCACAGGCAATCGTGTGGCAGCGTCTCTATTTGGTTCCCAAGAGGTGTTCTTTGTGCTTGGCACTAACAAGATTACCCCTGACTTAGCATCTGCTATTTATCGAGCACGAAATGTAGCAGCACCGCTAAACAGCAAGAAGAATAAGAAAAGCTCCCTCAATCCTTGTGCCAAATTAGAAGAAAAGTGTTATGACTGTGGTTCTCCGGATCGTATTTGTAATGCTTTAACAATTTACTACAAAAAGATGCGCAACATGCAAACTATGGAGATCATTATCATCAATGAATCCTTAGGGTTCTAATGGTTTGTGGCCCATTTAGAAAATCTTGTACGCTCATCTGCCCTAATCCAGATACAACTCTATAAATAGTGGACCATCGCGGATCGATAGCACCACTTTCAAGATCACTAATATAAGATTGGGCTAAACCAGACTTATCAGCCAACTGATACTGCGTCATGCCCAATTGTCTACGCCATAGTAAAATTAATACGCCTAGTTTGTGAACCTCTTGTCGAACCTGTATATCACGACAACATAGAATAGGATTCATAGCAACCTCTATCTACTTTCACACTCAACACATGGTTATGCCTTTACTATACCCATATCGTAGGTTGACTGACTAGTAGCAGTTGAAAAGTAATAACACAAAAGCCTTACTAAAAACTAATGTATCAATTAGTTCTAGTAAGGCTTTTTTCTATACATATTATGTTCTGTATGTTTTCAACAATTCGTGTAATTTTTGTATATATAGAGATAATTAGTACTAAACATGTACTATATTACACCAATCAGCATAGATAATATCTAGATTTGTATAGTTTCTATACATTATCCATTCATTATGAATACACTTGAATAGTAATGTTACTAGCTTATATCATTATCCGCTATAGGGTTATTGGTTAGCACTTTCTTGAGCTTTTTTGATTTCCATGTATTTAACCATGCCATCCACAGCTTTTTTAGCTTCGCGCATCGCCAATACTACAGTAGCCGGTTTATGTACAACGTCACCACCAGCGAAGACGCCGTCACGGTTAGTCATACCATATGGATCTTCAGATGTAATGATGTAGCCTTTTTCGTCTACTTTTAGGTTATTACCTTCGCCGATAAGACGAGCATTTGGTTTATGACCAGCAGCGATGATAATTTTATCTACAGGCATAACTTGGAACTTACCAGTACCGTGGATGCCTGCACCATCTTCGTTAAGAGCCATCACTTCATATTTGAAGCCTTCTACCTTGTCTTTACCTTCTACGCCTACTGGAGAAGCGAACCATTGGAATTGGACGCCTTCAGCACGAGCCTCTTCGTATTCAGACAATAATGCTGGCATTTGTTCTTGGCTACGACGGTATGCCACAGTAACAGATTCACAGCCTAAACGTACGCATGTACGAGCCGCATCCATCGCTACGTTAC
Source organism: Veillonella dispar (assembly GCF_937975875.1). Lineage (GTDB taxonomy): Bacteria > Bacillota > Negativicutes > Veillonellales > Veillonellaceae > Veillonella > Veillonella dispar_B. The sequence continues at coordinate 21,015 of NZ_CALJSP010000156.1, forward strand.
CACCGCCGATGATAATTACGCGATCGCCTTTTTTAACAGGAATTTGAGCTTCATCAAGCTCGCCATTTTCCACTAATTGTACATTCGTCAACAAGTACATTGCTTGGAATACACCATGCACTTCATCGTTTTCCATGCGTACTTCTTGAGGAATATGTGTACCAGTACCGATAAAGATGGAGTCAAAACCTTCTGCGAAGAGTTCATCCAATGTTTTATCTTGACCGATAAATGTATTACATACGAATTTAACGCCTAAACCTTCAAGACGAGCGATTTCACGACGTACAACGGATTTAGACAAACGGAATTCTGGAATGCCAAATAAAAGTACGCCACCTGGTTCAGATTGACCTTCGAATACAGTTACCTCGTAACCAAGTTTAGCGATATCACCTGCTACGGACAAGCCTGCAGGGCCAGAACCTACAACGGCAACCTTACCAAGATCTTGTTTAATCTTCTTAGGTTTGCGAAGTTCATTGATACTTTCAAAATCAGCAGCAAAGCGTTCCAATTTACCGATATTGATAGGCGGTTTTTTCGCCTTATTCATGATACAGTTACCTTCACATTGGTTTTCGCGTGGACATACGCGGCCACAAATAGATGGCAAGTTTGTACGTTCTGCCAAGATATCATTGGCTAAACCAAAGTTACCGTGTGCGATAGCTTGGATAAAACGAGGGATTTCGTTTTCAATAGGGCAACCCATACGGCACAATGGTTTTGGACAATTTAGACAACGTTTCGCCTCAGCGAGCGCTTCCTCCATTGTATAATCCGCATCAAAATGTAGTGGTTTTAATTCGTTACTCATGGCACATGCCTCCTAACAAGGATCCAGTACTATACTTATACAGCGTTGCATGTACCTGAACAATCCGATGAGCCCTCTCACATAGGGATGTCGCCACATGCTGCTAAGATTTATCTTTTGTAACCATTCGATAGACGTGTGGTCACTGGTCAGACACACACTATTCTATAGTATATTCTAAATTGTGAAAGTCCCAACAGTCAAGCAAATAAAGCACCTTTTGTATACGAATATAGCCCCTATTCATGCAAGGATTGCATAGAAACGAATGGTAAGGTAACAGCAATTCTTAAGTGTATATTTACATATATATCCATGCATGTATACTGATAATAGACAGAATAATTGATTTGCACCACATTAACATACACTCATAGATGTTGATGACACCGAACTGATATATATAATTACACAAGATTTCTTATGAATCTAGCAGAATGTAAGAGGTTCACTATGAACACAGTAGACTTTACTAAAACATACTATATCGATCGCCGCAGTTCTCATTCCCGCAAATGGGATGGCGAGCATTTAAAATTCAGCCGTACTGACCTATTACCACTATGGGTGGCCGATATGGACTTTATGCCCCCTCAGTGCATTCAAGAGGCCATTTGTAACTATGTGAAAGCCAATCCTCTAGGTTACACCATGACAAATCCGGATTATATAGAGGCAGTCATGAGCTGGTACAAACATCGGCATAACTGTAGTCTTAAGCAAGAATGGCTCACGAGCGCGCCCAATGTCATTACAGGGATTATGTGGTGTATTGGGGCTTTTACCAAAACCAATGATGCCATCGCCGTCCTAAGTCCTGTATATGGCGCCTTTGATACGAGCGCCAGCGATGCCCAACGTCAAATCATCGCGGTTCCTATGAATCGCACTGAAGATAATCACTACACCGTCGATTACGAAGCCTTTGAAACAGCGATTACCAAGCACGATGTGAAACTGTTCATTCACTGCAATCCGCACAATCCTGTCGGCCACGTATGGACGGAACAGGAAATGGTTCGATTATTCAGCATCTGCCAACGGCACCATGTGCTCATCATAAGTGATGAGATCCATCAAGACCTTATCACAGGCCCAACGGCCTTTACATCTGCCTTGACGGTAAATAATGGGGCCTATACGGATAGCATAATTGCAATGTCCTCTCTCTCAAAGTCATTCAATATGGCTAGCTTGCACCACGCAGAGGTTATCATTCCTAACGAACAACTACGAAGCCAATTCAACGCCTATAAGGCCCATGTGTATCATACAGACTCGGACGTTATTGCCGAAGCGGCCATCACCGCAGCCTACACACATCCTGAGGCGGAAGCATGGCTCACAGATGTACTCGCTGTCATTCGGGAAAATTATGAATATCTGTGCCGAGAACTTCGTACGGCATTGCCACACATCCGCATCAGCCCTATGGATGGCACCTATTTGGCTTGGATTGATTTTGGCGCCTATGTAAAGGCGGAAGATATGCATGACCTATTCGAAAATAAATGCCACATCGCACCAAGCTTTGGCGAATGGTTTGGAGGCGAAGATTACGCCACCTTTGTGCGACTTAACTTGGCCACGAGCCTTGAAAATATCAGGACTGCTACCCATACTATTATCAAGTACGTACACCCTTAATGGGTACCTCTTATCAAGAAATACATTAATTCAGGAAATACATTAATCATATTAGAGAATTCATTTCGTACAAATAAAAGAGGCTGCTCTAGCATCATTCAATGTTAGAGCAGCCTCTTTGTATTATACTTTCACCGTATTACACTATTGGTATTACCATGATTCTTATTTAATTCTCCCAAAATGTTCCTTTGCAAATTGCATGTCTTGTACGAGTTCTAATGTACCAATATAGTTATTGTTTTGATCGCGTACAGCCATGTAGTTTACATAGAATGGTCGACCTTGTTTTTCAAGCCATACTGCCACATTATCGCGGTCACCTTTACGGAAGGAGTCGATGATACCACGTACAATCGGTTCTACCTTTGGTGGATGGCAGGAGTACACATCACGGCCGATAGCTGTAGTAGGGCGTTTGAATACCTTTTCACCATCGTTGAAGTAACGGTTGATATCTTCATGGTCAACGAAGGTTACTTCCATTGGCATTGTATTGAGCATAGCATCGAGTTGATCTACAGTTAGCGTACCGCCAATTAAACCGATAGCATTATCATCACCACTTTGTTTTGTAGTTTGTGTAGTTAATGCTGCATCAGCCTCAGTCCAAGCAATGCGTTTCACCCCAAAGATATCTTCATACTGTGCTGTATCTTTGTAGATTTGGTACCATTCTTCTTTACTGAAGTTTTCTGCACAGATTGGGAATAAGATATTTTGTTCTTTATAGATCATCTCTTGAGCACGTGTAAGAAGCTCATCAAAACGTCTATACCAATCATCTACACTTTGACTAGATTTTGCCAAGTCACCCAATTGGTCGCGGATATCGCCATCAACAGTCCACATAACCATGGATGGGCCGCCAATTGCATAATCTACTTTCAATTTTGGATATAATAGGTCGCCTTTTTTAGCATAATGAACAGATACTTGGCGCACTGTATTTACATCATCGATAGTTGCTGTTTTATCTGCTACTTTAGGACGAATGGACTCAACCAACTCATCAAGGGCTTTATTTTCCTCTGTTAATTGGTTGAGCGGATGACCTACAGTTTCTACCAATGTTACTACGCTCTTGCTCTTTTCTTGAGCCTCTAGAACAGCCTCTACTTTAGCATGTTCAGCATCCATTTGTTCATGAATGGTAGAACCATGGAACAATGCAGAGTGAAGGTCGCACAATTGTTGTACCTCCTCTAAAGGTGTACCTTCGCGCATAAGACCTTGTTCGGCTTTCATGATTTCACTCGCCTCAACATGTTTGAATTGGCTCGCAAAATCCTCACGAACAGAACCAAGCTCTTCGCCTGTGCCCAAACGTTTCAAGAAGCCTTTCAATTGCTCTACACGTTCGCTATCTGTAACAGTATCCTCTCCATTAGCTTCTACTTTATTAGTAGCATTAGCTTCTGCATTGTCATTAGCATTAGATGCCTCTGTATGAGTAGCAGCTGCCTCTGTAGGAGCACCCTTAGCAGATGCATCATCACCATGTAGATTTGGCATTTCACCTTCCAAGATAAAGCCAGCTTTCATAAATGCGCTCACGATATCCATCATGGATACGCCTTTCATTTTAGCCCCTTTAGGAATGGTCATGATTTTACCAACAGAATTCAACATCACCTTATTAGTGATTTCACTGAACCCTAAGCTTTTCATAATCTCTGTTACTTCAGGATATTCTTTTACCAAATCATATACAGATTTGGACAAATCTAATTTCTTTTCCATTTTGATCCCCTCGTGTCAAAAATATTGTTTATTACATATGTGAGTAACCCTCTATACGTCTTCGTATACAAGGCAATTTACATTCTGAAAGGTTTATCTAAAATAACCTATGTCTCTATGATAAACGATATCGATTGGAAAATCTGTATCCATGGCTATACTTTTGAAAGATATTCCAAAAATATCGAAATTTCATATAAAAATAACGGATAGCTGAGAATTCAAAGTCACCTAAGCAATCAAAGCGCTTTGAACCAACTATCCGTTATCTATTAAAATATATATCTATTTTTTAGAAAGATGAAAGTTCTGAGAGATTTATTAGTTTTGTTTCAATGCTTTTTCGTAGTTTTCAGAAACCTTATCCCAGTTAATAACGCGGAAGAATTCCTTGATATAGTCTGGGCGACGGTTTTGGTAATGCAAGTAATATGCATGTTCCCAAACATCTAAGCAAAGGATTGCTGTTTTACCTTCTAGTAGAGGGTTATCTTGGTTTGCAGTAGATGTCACTTCTAGTTTGCCATCTTTGTTTACCACAAGCCATGCCCAACCAGAGCCAAAGCGTGTTGCTGCTGCAGCGGAGAAGCTTTCAACAAAATCATCATAACCACCAAGATCAGCGTCGATAGCCTCTTTCAAAGGGCCTTCCAATTTAGAAGTGTCTGGTTTTGTCATGATGTCCCAGAACATAGTGTGGTTCTTATGACCGCCACCGTTGTTGATAACAGCTTGACGGATATCCTCCGGCACATTAGCAATATCGCCGAGAATACAGTCTACACAGCCATAAGCAAGATCAGGGTATTTTGCGATAGCAGCGTTCAAATTATTAACATACGCTTGATGGTGCTTGTCATGATGCAATTTCATTGTTTCTGCGTCGATAACAGGCTCAAGGTAATCATAAGCATATGGTAATGGTGCGAGTTCGAAAGGTTTCATAATAGGCCTCCTTAAATTTAGGGCACGAACGATAGTAAATACTATATCGTTCTAGTGAAAGCGTTTCGATGCACCTGCATCTATATTTCATTTAATTGATATGAATTATCATTATTTATTGTACATTGTATATAGAAAATCGTCAATGTATTTTCCCATAGAAAAAGGCTATAGGATTTCCTATAGCCTTTGAGTTCGTTTACCAATATAAAGCACTCTAATATAGCTAGAACACGATAACTACTCAACAATACATTGGCACATTTTCATTGTTGTTAATGCTGCTTGGTGAGATTCTTCTGTCACACCTGCACAGCAGCTAGAATCTACGTAAACAGGAATTTCTGGTAAGCCAGCTTTCAGTATAATCGCATTAGACACAACGCAAATATCAGTGCATAAACCAACGAGCGTAATAGACTCAATAGGATTTACCGAGTTCATCCCTTCTAAACGAGATAATAATTCAAAGGATCCGAAGTTTGGCTTGTCTATAAAGGATACAGGGCTCATGATAGGACGACCTTCTGCTGCTTCGATTAAGCCGGGCACAATATGCCAACCCTCTGTATTCTTAACGCAATGCGTAACAGGCAAGAACTTACCCTCTTGGCTTTCAAGATAATCAGTATCATGCGTATCGCGCGTAAAGATGATTGGTCCGTCAAAGTTCTCAATTTTGTTGCGCACATTCTCTACGATTAACTGTGCTTGCGCTGAACCAAGGGCGCCATCTACGAAATCTTTTTGCATATCGATAACAACTAGAACCTTTTGCATAGTTCCTCCTGTATATAGTCTACATAGAATACATTAATTATTCATTTCACTACTAGTTATACTCTTAATTCTTAATAACATCAACGACAAAAATTTATGCTTTTTCCTCAGCTAAGGCATGACGCACGCGGTGTGGCTCATTATGAGCTAGTTTTCCTGCTGCCGCAGCTGCCACGGCCCCTACTAAATCATCGAGGAATGTATTACAATGACCACCAGCCTTGCTATCTAACTTTTTAATGATGCCAGGCTTAACCTTATCTAGATAGCCATAGTTCGTAAAGCCTATGGAACCGTATAAATTAACGATGGAAAAGGCTAAGATTTCGTCGATACCATAGAGGCTTTCATCATTAGCCACAATACCTTGCAAGGGCTGAGATAATTTATTTTGTTCCGTCAACTTGTCTAGCTCAATGCCCGTAATAATTGCATTATGTACCTCTCGTTTTGAAAGGACCGACGCCACATGTTCACGGCATTCTTCAATTGTTAGATTAGGCATATATGGTTTTTGAACATATAAAACGAGCTCTGCAATATCCTCTAACGTAACGCCACGCTCCGCCAGGAGATCGTAAGTATATTTCTCTAAATCCTTTGTAGATTCCATAACCGCTCCTTTATTTTTTATGAGGGTGATCACCTGATACGATTACAATACTAACTGGAATTGTCACAACTAATGCTTCATCAGTATCCACATGCTTTGTATGCCAAGCGGCCTCTTTTGCAGCCTCTTCAAAGATAGGATATGCATCGCGGTCTAATTTCCAATTATTAGGCCCCGCTTCAACGGCTACAATATTCCCTTTATCATCTGTTTTAATTTCTAGAGGAACAATCAATGTGCCATCGGCACTCGTCTTGAAAGCCTCGCTAGGAATTACCACATTATAAGAAATTTGTTGCTGTAATTCATATGTACGCTTATCTGTGGGCTTTAAATCTGCCGCTAAAGAGCTAATATTCCCCATCATAGACGCCAATACAGCTAATAATACAACCCTTTTAAACATAGTTTTTCTCCCCCAAGTACTTTCCACTACACGCAGTATACGTTGATTATACCACGAAAAAATCCCTACCGAACGTATCGATAGGGATTTCTTAAATTAGATTTTCTTAACCATTTCAGATTTCAATGCCATCGCACCGAAACCATCGATTTTACAATCGATATCGTGGCCATCGCTTGCATCAGTGATGAGGCGAATATTTTTAACACGCGTACCTTGTTTCAATACGCCAGCGCCTTTTACTTTGAGGTCTTTTACAACAACAACTGTATCGCCATCAGCTAGCTCGTTGCCGTTAGCATCGCGAATGATACCTGCTTCAGCTGCAGCTTGTGCGTCAGCTGCTGTCCATTCATGTCCACACATAGGACAGATAAACATATGACCATCTTCATATGTGTACTCGTCGCCACACTTAGGGCAGTTAGGTAAATTTGCCATTTAGATCTCCTTTTCTCACTACATAATGAAAGTATTATACCATATAAAACTTTATTCCACTAAAATATTATAACCACTCTATAAAATAGTTATATCTCTATTAATCAATGCTTATTGTATCGCATATTAGTTCGCATTATAATAATAATGTAGATAGCTGACGAGGTTGGGCCTCTCTTCTTTTTAGAAGGGGGTGAAACTATGAGTGATTTTGAAATTTTATCAATTGTCATAGATATTCTGACAATTCTCATTTCATTCGGGTCACTTATTGCCCTTATTTGCTTTACAAAAAGCAAATAGCCCTTCGTTACAGCTCGTAGCTAGATAAAACGAAAAGGCCATTTCCTGATTTTTCAGTTATTTGAGATGAGCCTGACGTCTCTACTCGCTCGGCTATCTACTCATATTATAGGTGGAATACTATATATCGTCAAATTATGATTAATAGAAGGCAGGTTATTATAACCTGCCTTTTATTTATACTAATAACATCAACGCTTCAATTCACTAACTATAACATTTATACAAAACACATAAAGCAGCATCCTAATAGTATTATCCATAATGATAACTCCGATATTATCTTATTCTATTCAACATCCTTTACATTATACTTACATTGACAAAGTATAAATATCATTGTATTATTTATGCGGATAAAATACCACATAGTTATGCGCGCCATAACTGTTAATTGATTTAATGCAGCCAATCACCCTCTCCCATACAGTTGATAATACCCGATTAGAAAGGATTTACCATGAATATTTTAATTATTTATGCCCATCCAAATCAACAGAGTTTTAATAGTGCTATTTTAAAAGTAGTGCAAGAAAAGCTTTCAAAAAATCACAAGGTGAACACCATAGATTTGTATGAGGAGAAATTCGATCCTATATTACGTTTCGATAATACGCACAAACGTCGTGATTTAAACACTGTAACAGATATGGAAAAATATCGTAATCTAATTACTTGGGCAGACCATATTATCTTTATCTACCCTATTTGGTGGGGAGGTATGCCAGCTATACTAAAAGGCTTTATCGATCGTGTCTTTACAGCAGACTTTGCATATTCTTACGGCAAAAGAGGTCTAATAGGTAAATTACAAGGAAAATCTGCTTGGATTATCACCACCCACAACAATCCAGCATTTTTAGTACCATTTAATCAAGACTATGGCAAAGTCTTAAAAAATCAAGTTCTTAAAGCCTGTGGTATCAAACCAATTAAACATACGCAATTAGCTAGCACTGAGAATAGTTCAGATGAAAAGCGTAAACACTTCTTAGCTAAAATAGCAAATATCGCCAACACCATTTAAAAATTCGAGTATTCAATTTCTTCAATAAATCAAAAGAGCCATTAACGTGAGTTAGGTAAAAAATGAGCCTAACTACTGGAACACGTTAACTGGCTCTTTTGTACTTATAATATAGCTTAGAAACCTAGCTCTATATTGATATGATTACCATTGCATCCATATTGATACAAGGCTATATACTATCTACAATAAAAAACCTAATCAATCTCATTTTTCTTTATTACAGTTTCATACAACTCTAACTTATCCTCTAGATTATTCTTATAGCCTTCCAATCGTTTAATTTCGGCATCAATAAATCGATAGTGTTCTTGCAACAGTGTCATTCTTTCATGGACCGTATGAGATCCAGCATATCGTAAATCCGCATATCGCTTGATATTCGCAAGCGGCATCCCCATATCTTTCAAGCGTTTAATAAACTGCACAAACCCCACATCCTCCGCATGGTAATTGCGAATACCGTTCTGTCGCTCGATGTGAAGGAACCCTTGCTCCTCGTAATATCGCAATGTGGAAATGGGCAGTCCCACCAATTTTGAAAATTCACCAATTTTCATACTTTCACCACCTTGACCTCAAGTATACTCGAGCATATATCATACGTCTAGACGGAGGTAATAATTATGAAAGAAACACGTTTTAACATCGGTATGAACACATTGAAACAAATTGATGGGCTGCACGGCGAGGAGGTGTATAACACAATTCAAGAACTTTCACCGGCCATAGCCGATTTATTGGTCGAGCTGTTCGGCGACATCTACACACGCCCCAACTTGGATTTCAAGGAACGGGAACTGATTACGCTTGCGTCCCTATTAACGCTGGGCGGTTGCGAGGCTCAGCTGAAAGTACATACTAACGCGGCACTCAACGTCGGTATCGCGCCAGAGCAAATCGTAGAGGTCTGCACACATTGCATCCCCTATGCGGGATTTCCACGCGTACTGAATGCACTGTTTACGGTGAAAGCGGTCTTTGAAGAAAGGAATATCCTGAATTAAAGAGTGAACTGCAATAAAAAGAGAGAGATTCCATCGGAACCCCTCAATGTATATTACATTATATATTGAACATATTTTTTATTCAACAAATACTATTAATACAAATTAAGTAAAAAAAATAAACCTAACGCGACTAAGTACGGCAATACTTAGACACGTTAGGTTTATTAAATTTCTTACCTTTTGATGAGCCTAACGCCTAGAACACGTTAATTGGCTCTTTTGTACTGATAGTATAGTCTGAATTCTAGAGACTATCAATTTACTACCCAAGGCGTTTGCGCAAGATAGCGTAGAGAATCATGCTGACGATAACGCTCATAACGGCTTGAATGGTATTCGTCAAAATACTAGCAATGGCTACGCCTGGATCGAATACGAAGTATTCAGCGATAAAATAGCCAGCTACGATGATAATACCACCTAGGATAGTTGCCGCTAAGGCAGAGGTAGTTGTCTTATTGTTATAGACAGTACCGACAAGATAGCCTTCAATGCCTTTCACCACAAAGGTGATTGGTACAAAGACTGCGTAGCCGAGGAATAAATCAGCTAGCGCCGGGCCGATAGCACCAATATAGGCGCCGTATTTTTGACCTAATAATAGAGCTGATGTCATAATAACGACATCTCCAACATTGAAATAGCCGCGAATGCCAGGTACTGGAATTTTCGTGTACATGGTAAACAGTGTTGCGAGGGCAATCAATACGGCTGTGAGTACTAACGCGGACGTAGTACTGCGGGTTTGAACGTGTTGCATAGCGTCCTCCTTATAAAGAAAAATAGGCATGTGAATAATTACATCACATGCCTTTACTATATACCTTTATGGTAACACCTGCAAATAGAAGGAGTTAACTATAGAAAATACTATTAATCGTACTCCTCAAAACGTTCTTCCACATTGTAGAGAACCTCGCAGTCACAGCCGCCACCTTCGTTAACGATCCAGTCTAGTACACTTTCCACATCTACCTCTTGTTTTTCCAAGAATTCTCTGGTGAAAGTCAGACTATGGTCGCAACCGTCATTTGCCTCTAACTTCTCGTCTACATAGTCAAAGAGATTCCAAAACAACTCTTCCTCCATAGGCAAACTATCTTTAAACGATTGCTTTTGCTTATCTGCATAAGCTTTTAATAATTCCTTTTTACGCGCTTTATCCATTATGATTGTTCCCTTTTATGTCTTATAAGTTATAGCTCATGACTTATATCTCAAGCCCTATTTCTCATATAATTCTGGTCGTTCTAAAACTGTGCCGTATTTTAGTTTTGGCAACTTAACTAACTGAGGATACAGCTGTTTAACCTCTTTACAAGATCTTAATGTAAGATGTTCTAGATTATGGAGTTCTAAAATTGGAGAATAGTCTGTATCCATCACTTTAGCGGTCAAGAAGCTAAAAAATCGCAGCTGTTTCATATGACGTAGGAATCCCAAGGATTGAACCTTAAGAATTTTAGGAGCTGCGAAATCACCTTCTAGAGCAAGACTTTCAAGGTGCTTCAGATGCGCTAATGGCGTATAATCATCAATTTTTTGAAAGTTCTCAATCGACAGAGCCACTAAATTTTCTAATTTTGATATAGGCTCTAAACTCGATACGCTTCTACCGGACCCAATGTGTAAATATTCTAGTTCTTGTAAGTTCTCTAATTTTGAAATATCTGGATAGACGCCCCATTTTATATGTAATTTTTTAAGTCTACGTTGAGCACACACCGCATCAAATAAGTCCTGTGACATTCTTGTACAAAACATAAGCTCTGTAAAAGTATCTGGATTATTTACTAGGAAATCACACCACTCCATCCAAATTCGCTTCTTATCTTTAGCAGAATAATCTTCATCGAGCTGTGTGCAGTTGATTATCAACTTGTCTTCACCATCATATTCAGAGACCTCTACAACAGATTTAGGCCGTGTATCATCCTTATGATAGTAGTCAAATCCATATTTAATTTGCTTTTCTGTTAACACTGCCATATTACAATTCCTCTTCTTCGCCAGTCGCATAATTGGTTAGGCTATAACTAGATCCATAGCCAATAAAATTTTACGACCTTAGCAAATCGATACAAGTACGTTCCCATTAGCGTCTAGCACTTGTTGATAGAAGCGTTTCATTTGCTCAAAATCATGAAGAAGTTCGTCTTTGATTTCTTCCTCTTCCTCATCGTAATCCCAAATATCTGGATATAGCTCTGCCTCTTTGCAGGCTGCCATATCAAAAGATTCGAGGGCTTCTTCCATATCAAACTGCTCTAGAGCCGCCACGATATCTGCTAATTTATCGTGTTCGGTATACGCTAAGTAATCCGATATTTCTTCAACAGCTGTTATGCCAAGTACAGCTTGGCTAAGAGGGTTATTATCATCCTTATGGTCTGTTCCTACGCCAGTTAGCACAAAGTGAAGTACATCCCACATCTTATCGATATCGAGCAATAATTCATCATCGTCATTCCACTCTTCAACGCTTTCAAGAATTTCCTCTTCTTCTGAGCCCATAGCTTTAAGCTCTTTTAAATTCGTATCGCTTAAACAGCTATAATTTGCAATTAGTCCCATAATTAAATCCTTTCATAAATTCTTCTAACCATTAGAAAAATAAATTTTCCGATTCTGTAATGCTTCCATCATCTTCATGGAAATAGCAGGTATATACCGGTTCACGATGCGCCGCATCATAGAATTTCTGTAAAACAGGTGAAAGTTTCATGTCTATTGGCATATGTAAAGCTTTCACAATAGGTTCCCAAAGTTCCATTGGCGAATAAGAGATAATATGAGACTGCTTATTCTGACCATATTCTTCAAGTACTGCCGCATCAGAATACTTACTTGAGTCACAGTAATCATGCCAACAAATACTAAAAATGATTAAATGAAATAAATCGTCCATACTTTCAGCTAAACGACCGGCGGCACCCTCGCTACTCCAATACCCTATGGAGCCGTCCTCCAATAGATGATATTCACCGCCAGCGCCATCTACAGCAAATGCCATACCGGGCACAGAGAACGTGCAGCGACCTTCAGCCGTATCTCGTTCCTCCAGCGTATCTAGCAAGCGAAAATCGAATAGCGTATCAAAATCTTCAGCTAACTTGGCATCATTTTGCAATATATCTAAATAATCCATCTTACACGCTCCTATTAGCAGAAATTATTCCGAGCAATTTAGCCTCTCCTTCATTAGATGTATCTAATAGCGGAATCGCTAACAAAAGTACTTGCTGGGAATAATAATAAAAGCTAAAGAATAAATCATCAGGGAATACGTCATCTTCCTCATATCTAAGAACGTCTTCATCTTCATCATATTCTTCAGACCAGA
>NZ_CALJSP010000157.1:0-5781 GCF_937975875.1 Veillonella dispar
TACCCTTCTTGGGATACATGCCATATAGCTTTGCTGGGTTTTCACTAACTAATTTCATAAAATCTACAGCGCTCATATTGCATTGGTTTACCAACACATCATAAGCGACAATCCCTCGTTCCTCAGCACCTGGGATGCCACCAGGAATCCGGGTAAAGTCATGTCGACTCTTTAATTTTTGATCATTAAAGGTAAAGCTACAATGATCCGAACCAATAGTTTGGAATAGACCATTTACTAATGCATCCTTTAATGCCATTTGATCTTGTATCGTTCTCAGCGGTGGACTCATCACATATTTAACACCTTCAAAATCAGGCAACGTATATCGTGATTCATCAAGTACCAAATATTGTGGGCAAGTTTCACAAGTCACTTTATGTCCAAGGTCTCGTTCCCGAATAACCTCTTCTATACCCTCTTTAGAACTTACATGAACGACATGTACTGGATACTCTAATGCAGCACCGATTGTACTAAAACGCTTAATCGCTTCCGATTCAATCATGGCAGGTCTGGTGAGTGGATGATTACTTACATCTAATTCACCACGTTTACGTTTGTCAGCTACGAGAGCATCAATAAGATCACCGTTTTCACAGTGAGCCCCTACAAGCGCACCCGTTGGTTTTATAGCTTCAATAGCATCATAAATTTCTCGATCTGTTAAACGGAATCCATAAGCTAAATATACCTTAAAGGATGATACACCAGCTTCAACCACTTTTGGGATTTCACTGGCCACAGTATCATTCATTTCTACAAGCTCCATATGGAATTTGTAGTCACAGGAGCAATGCCCTGCGGCACGCTCCTTGTGAACCTCTAAGCCTTTACAAAGGGAGCCTTCCTCAGGAGAAGCAAAATTGATAATTGAAGTAGTCCCGCCAAGGATAGCAGCCTTTGTACCACTATCAAAATCATCCGCAGTAGACGCTAAGGCATTTGTCATCTGAAAGTGTGTATGAGGATCTATAAATCCAGGGAATACATAGCAACCTTTTGCATTAATAACTTCAGCACCTTCTGGAACAGAAAGGTGTTCATCAATGGCGACAATTTTGTCGCCATCGATAAGTAAATCTCCGGTAAGGATTCGATCAGTTAAGACCAAGTCCCCTTGTTGTATGATAATCATGATACATAGTACACATGCTCTTTACAGAAGGCATGTACGACTCCTTTCAATTCTTCAGGTAATGCATCGATGTCACATACGGCTTCTTCCCCTTTGAAGCGATAACCACAGCTAGTGCCTGTGATGTAGAATCCATCATTTGTACTATCTGCTAAAGCTTCGGCATTGTGGAAGAATGTAATGCGATCCTTGTATGGTTGACAAGGTTCTACGCAATGACATGCACAGTTACCACATTCATTACAGCTTTGATCAATATGGATAATCAATTTAGCATCATTTACAGTAACGACTTCATTACATCTATTAGGACATACGCGAACACAAGAGCCACATGTTACACGGCAGTGATAGTCAGAACTACGTGTACCTGGGAAGGATGGCATTGCTTCACGTTTTTTCTTCATTGCCTCGCTCTTCTTGAAGATTTTATTTTCACTAATATCTTTAGCAAGTTTAGCGATTAAATCTTTATGTACTTTCAAAGCAGCGTTGTAATCAGTAGATTCTACTTCATCGGCTAAACCTTTAAATGTATTGTAGCCTTCACCTTGAAGAAGAATTGTACATACTGTTACAGGCCAGATACCACAATCAAAGATAGCTTTGATATTTTGTTTTACAGCGCCACCGCTGTAAGACATTGGTAAGCGTTCGCCGAATTGAGCACTTAAGAGCTCAGCTACACCAATTGTTACAGGTAACAAGGATTTACCAGACATGTACATTTGCTCACCTGGCAATTCATTGTTGTGAATTTGTACAGGGAATGTATTTGTCAATTTAACGCCAAAGATCTTGTTGTGTTTTTCACCAAGAGCGATAAGACGTTCTAACATTGGAACAGCTTTATCAAATTGAAGGTCAACTTCGAATTGGTGATCTTCAAAATCAATGTATTCAAAGCCTGCATTATCTAATAACTCTCTAATGCGTTTTGGACCTAACAATGTAGGATTGCATTTCAAGTATAAATGAAGCCCTTTTTCACTGATAAGGTAAGAACAAATCGATTCGATTTCTTCTGCTGGGCAACCGTGCATTGTGGACAATGTAATTGCTTGGCAAAGTTCATCACTAATTGAGTTGATATAATCAACATCGATATGTTCAAATTCATCTACATGGTCAAGGCACCATTGTTTACAAGTATCCCACATAGGAGATTGAGATGCACTGCGCATTGTGTTGATGAATTTATCAACCATTGGGCTCTTAATACCAGCCAAGTTGTAACCAACACTCATGATGAATAGGAAACCATCTGGATCGCCTAAGCCTAATTCTTTAGAGATTAATTTTAAAGCGAACCATGCTTTGATATATTCATCAGCAGCTTCATCACAGCTATATTCAGAAGACCATTCTACGTTGTATGTTTCGTCTACAGAGTAGATACAAGGTCTAGGAATACCTAGTTCTTCGCCGTACATAATTTGTACAGTTTTTAATTCGATGCAACGAGCACCTGCTACATAAGATGCCACAATATTTTGTGCCAACTGTGTATTAGGACCTGCTGCTGGGCCTACAGGATTTTCAATAGATTTACCAAACATTGGTAAACGTTGTTCATGATTGATACGATGAATTTTATTTACATTATAAATACGATTGTACATCTTGTACTCAGTCATAATGTGGTTCATCAATTTTCCGAAACTTACCGGATACATAATGTCACTCATAATGTCACACTCCTTTAAAGCGCTTGCGTTATGGGTTTAGTCGTTTCCATAAACCTTTAGATGTTGCTAAAACTTCATTCATTACTTCAGCTTTGTCGATGCCTTGTAACTTACGATCGATCATACGTGGTACACCATCACTAATAGTTGTTACCACATACATACCATTAGCACCGAATAATAAGTGACCATTGATGTTATTTTCATCAAGTGGTGTTGGTGCTGCGTAATCAAGAACGATTACGTCAGCTGCAGCACCTTTTTTAAGGATGCCTACTGTAGTATCAAAGAATTCATTCGCCATTTTACGGTTGTTTTCAAATAGCATATGAGGAACTTCACCCCAGCCTACATATGGTTTATGTTGCTCATGTTTTACAAGACAATTTGCAACTTTGTAGGATTCTAGCATGTCATTTGTATATCCATCTGTACCAAGGCCAACTGTGATACCTGCACCTAAAAGCTTCAAAATATCTGTTGTGCCTACTGCATTACCCATGTTACTTTCAGGGTTATGAACAACCTTAGCTTGAGATTCTTTCAATAATTCCACATCTTGGTCAGTTACGTGTACGCAGTGACCAGCAATACTCTTAGGTCCTAAAATACCAGCTTCTACAAGTCGTCTTACAGGTGTCATGCCATATTTTTCTTTACTATCTGCCACATCTTCTGGGCCTTCAGCAACATGAACGTGATATCCTAACTTGTCTTCATTTTGTGCTTTCACATAATCTAATGTTTCAGGACTTAATGTAAAGGATGCATGTAAGCCCATCATAGCAGCGAGTCTAGATGGATCTTTTTTAGCCTCTTTACCAAAACGTACATTTTCTGCAACAGCGGCTTTCATCTGATCAACACCGTTACGGTCAGACACTTCGTAGCACAAACAAGAGCGAACACCAAACTGTTTTGCTACATCTGCAATAATAGATAGGCTATTAGCTGTTTCGCCATAACTTGCATGGTGGTCAAAAATAGTAGTTACACCATTTTCAATACAACCTAAATATGTAAGCAATGCGCTTGCCTTCACATCTGGAGCTGTCAGCTTATTATCTAAATAGAACCATAGGCCTTCTAAAATTTCACCAAAGTTTGTTGGTGCTGGACCTGGTAAGGATAAGCCTCGTGCAAGAGCAGAATAAATATGATGATGTGCATTAATAAAGCCTGGCATAATCAAACCGCCATGAGCATCAATAACTTCTGCCTCTTTATATTGTTTGCATAATTCATCATATGTACCAATATCTATAATCTGAGTTCCGTCAATAACAACAGCACCATCATAAATGATAGGTCTATCAGTATCGCGAGTAATTACAGTACCTTTTCCTAATATAATCATAGGGCACCTCCCCAACGAAACGTTGGATGCATACTTATAAATCCATATATTATTATAATACGATACGCGTACCTGTTTTTCCTGCTATACCATCCTTAGATTTTTCTAATAATGTAATAATGGAAACACGGCCTTTTTTAGATTCTGCAAATGCAATGGCAGCTTCTACTTTTGGTTTCATAGAACCTTCTGCGAATTCACCTGCGACTGCATATTCTTTAGCTTCTGCAACTGTGATTTCATCAAGCCATTTTTCATTTTCTTTACCAAAATTAATGGCTACTTTTTCAACCGCTGTTAAGATAACAAGTACATCAGCATCAATTTCTTGTGCTAACAAGCTACTAGTCCAGTCTTTATCAATAACTGCTGCTGCACCATGAAGTTCATTACCTTCTCTAGTTACAGGGATACCGCCACCGCCACAAGCAACGATTAATTGTTTACCTACTAAGCCTTTAATCGCTTCGATTTCGATAATTTCTTTAGGTGCTGGGGATGCTACTACACGGCGATAACCGCGGCCAGCATCTTCTTTTACAACATAATCGTAATTTTTTTCTGCATATTCAGCTTCTTCTTTAGTCATAAAGTGACCAATTGGTTTTGTAGGATTTTTAAAACCAGGGTCATTTTGATCAACTAATACTTGCGTAACCATTGTCATGGTTGGCAAATGTTCAATACCACGATTTAACAATTCTTCGTGAAGCGCATTTTGTAAGTCATATCCAATATATGCTTGGCTCATAGCCACACATACGGACAATGGTGTATTTGGTTGACCTTTTACTTCACGTGTCAATGCAGCCATCGCATTGTTGATCATACCGATTTGAGGGCCATTGCCATGCGTTACTACTACATCACAATTGGCTTCTACTAAATCAATGATTGTTTTAGCTGTACTTTTTACGGCAATTTTTTGTTCTGGAAGGGAATTACCTAATGCATTCCCGCCTAATGCTACTACAACTCTTTTTTTCATGTTATGCCTCATAACAAACTATTTAGAATAAAAAGGAGCCATCATCACGGATGGCCCCTAAACTTTACTTTACGGTTGAACTCGGTCAGTTCCCTTCCGTTCTAATTCTTTTAAGGTTTCTACAGGATTCTTAAATTTGCTTAAGAAGATCATAGCTGCAATAACATATGGTTTGTAGCTTGCTTCTTTATAAAGAGGTACACGATAGCGATCGAATACTGTTGCGTCTACTTCGCCTTCTTCACAACTTACACCTGTAATATCTGCTGGTAAGCAATGTAAGTAAAGAGCTTTACCGTCTTTAGTGAGACTCATCATCTCTTCAGTACATGCCCAATCTTTATGTTTACCATTTTCTTCAAGAAGAACTTTTTCTAATGCTTTAATGCCTTCATGGTCGTTTTCGCCATATAGTTTCGTACGTTTTTCCATCGCACCAAATGGAGCCCAGCTCTTAGGATATACGATATCTGCATCTTTGAAAGCATCCTTCATGTCGTTAGTTCTACGGAAGGAGCCGCCGCTTTCTTCAGCTTGCTTCTTAGCGATTTCTTCAACTTCTGGCATTACTTCGTAGCCTTCCGGATGTGCTAATACAACTTCCATACCT
>NZ_CALJSP010000158.1:0-2663 GCF_937975875.1 Veillonella dispar
TAGTTAGATTACTTTCTAGCCATGCAAATTTATAGATTAAGAATCGTAAACCAGAACCATAAATCAATGAGAAGTATAAATATAATAATTTATAGTTCTACACCTTCTAATGGATTACCAAGTCGTTCTAACAGTTTTCCCATACGCTCACGTGGTTCCCCATGTTCCGCATACCAATCAACTAAAATATCTACAGCTTTTTTGGATTGCTCTACAGTAAGCTGTCTAGCCAAAATTTTGCCAGCTTCTGGTCTCATACCTGTATTACCGCCAACAGCCAACATAAAACCTTGGGATGTACCAATAAAAGCAATATCTTTTACCATTGCATCTGGACAGTTACGACCACATCCACTGATGCCAATTTTGCACTTATGAGATGTTTTTCGGCCGTAATGTTTTCTCTCCACATAATCAGCTAACTCTTTTGTTTCCATTTGGCCATTTTTACAATAGCCTTTACCAACGCAGGCAATTAAGGAATTAACCCCTCTATGAATAACCGTAGTTACACCTTCAGGTAATTCGGAAATAAGCTGTTCCTTATCTTCTTTTTCAATACCTGTAATTTGTATACCTGTTACAACATGACGGAAGGATCCACCATATTTTTCAGCTAATTCTATGCATGCCTTCATTTGGTCTAAAGTAAATTCATTATGTAAACCGTGTAAAATAACCGATGTCTTCATCGTTCCTCCTCAAATCTAGCATGCTTATTCATCATCATCCTATTTATACTAACATATTAGATTTTGAGAAACTGTGAAAAATTACTCACGAATAAATTGACTAAATACATAGTTACCATGTTTTGCCCCTTCCGAGGTCAAATGATAACTATCATTTTCATATTCTAATAGGCCTTTGCTAACTAAATCTTTTATTGTAGCGCCAAATAAATCATGAACAGATACACCAAATCTATTTTTGAATTTTAGCTCATCAAGGCCCCATTTAGTGCGAAGTGCTAAAAAACAAAAATCCTCTTGGGCCCGCTCTACCGTAATAGTCTCCGTATCGATAATAGGCATAGTATATCGATCAACAGCTTGTATATAAGGCATTACATTACGATTGTTACTGCGGCGTACTCCGTCATAAAAAGAATGAGCACCTGCACCAAAGCCTAAATAGTCTATATAATGCCAATATTTTAAATTATGACGACTGTAGGAATTACCCTTCGCGAAATTTGAAATCTCATATCGCTCAAATCCTAGCTCTTTTAAACCAGCCATCATCGTATCATACATTGATTCATCTATACTTTCACTAGGAATAGAAATCAAGTTCTTTTGTACTAAATGATATAAATATGTGCCTATCTCAACTTGTAAGCCATACGTAGAAATATGATTAATTGGTAGGTCTTTTACAATATTTAAATTATGCTGAATATCCTCTAAGGTTTGTCGTGGCAAACCATAAATCAAATCAATATTGATATCAGTAAATCCAGCCTCTTTAGCATCGTAAACCGCTTGTTTAGCCTTTTCACCATTATGGCTGCGATGCAGCATAGTAAGTGCCTTATCATTAAAGGTTTGAACACCAAAGCTTATGCGATTAAATCCTAGTTTAACAAGTTTCGTTAAATACGATAAATCCACTTCCCCAGGATTTGATTCAATAGTCATATGACAATCATCAGTAATTGTAAAAGTGCTTTTAATTTTATCAAGAATCATCTTTAGTTGTTGAATTGACAATTCAGTCGGCGTACCACCACCAAAGTAAATGGTATCAATAGGTCTAAATTTAGATTCTGGGTGTTCTGTAACCCACAAATCTATTTCTTGTACTAATGCATATACATAGGTTTCGTAATAATCTTGTAAATTTTGATAAGCTGGAAAATCACAGTACATACATTTCTGTTTACAAAAAGGGATATGGACATACAGGCCCATATCCCCAAGTGTAGACAGATTCAGAGTATTAGAATCTGTTTTCATTATATTAGTCCTCAACCTTGAGAATAGCCATGAATGCTTCTTGTGGAATCTCTACAGATCCTACAGACTTCATGCGTTTCTTACCGGCTTTTTGTTTTTCTAGCAATTTACGTTTACGAGAAATATCGCCACCATAACACTTCGCTAAAACGTCTTTACGCCAAGCTTTTACAGTTTCACGAGCTACAATCTTCGTACCTACTGCTGCTTGAATAGGAATTTCAAACATTTGACGAGGAATGAGTTCTTTTAATTTTTCAGCTAATGCACGACCACGTGTAGCAGCACGGTCTTTGTGCACGATAATGGACAACGCATCTACAGGATCACCATTTAAGAGAATATCCATCTTAACCATTGGAGATTGTTTATAGCCAATCAATTCATAGTCAAGAGATGCATACCCCTTTGTAGCAGATTTTAATTTATCAAAGTAATCGTAAATGATTTCACTTAAAGGTAAGTGATATACAACGGATACACGTGTTTCATCCAAATATTCCATGGATTGATATTCACCGCGTTTATCTTGAGACAATTCCATGATAGTGCCAACAAAATCTTTAGGTACGATTGTAGTAGCTTTTACATAAGGCTCCTCAATGTAGTCGATTTCTGTTGGAGGTGGCAATTTAGCCGGATTATCTACTTCTAGCATTTCTCCATTTGTTTTATATACCTTGTAGTTAACAGATGGAGCCGTAG
>NZ_CALJSP010000159.1:0-11143 GCF_937975875.1 Veillonella dispar
ATTATCTTTAAAGGAAAAAACAGAAGATTTAAACCTTATTCTTCAACATCAGTCAGAAATCATTGATAATGCATTCTCCCTTGATATTTTTCCTGAAAGGTATCCTTTATATCACGGAAAATATAATAAGAAAAATTTACGAAAAATGGTCACAAAACATTATATTATCTTATACTCTATAAAAAATAAAACTGTAATAATTAATAAAATACTAGCACAAGGTATGAACATATAAAAAAGTCGGCTATCGCCGACTTTTTTAATGTACTTTTACGCGTTTATGTTGTTGTTCATCGAATACGCCATCTACGTCGATGGTGTCAAGAATTCGTTTTAGTTCATGTACATCGATTTGGCCTGGTGCAGATGCTTTGCCTGCAGAGGCAAAGGTCATAGCATTGCCGAATAGAGCGCCGGCAGCGCGTGTCACAGCCCCTAGTGGACCCATGGCCATCGTAATAATTGGATCTGATGGATATAAGGCCTTTACTTCAGCCGTCGCTTCGAGGAGCGTAAGAACATCGCCCGTTGTATGCGGCATGACCGCCATCTTTGGCACGTCTGCCAAAAACTCTTTCATTTGAATAAGTCGATTTACAATGACCTCATGACTTGGTGTACCATGGAAATCATGATTACTCATGATAATTGTAATGCCATGTACCTTAGCAAACTCAATAGTCTTGAGCATTCTATCTTGATCAAAGAAGAGTTCAATATCAATAGCATCTACCAATCCAGTAGGAATGATGCGCTCTAACATGGTGAAGTAGTCTTGTGAAGAAATGGATTTTTCCCCACCTTCACCTTTCGTGCGCCATGTAAATAACAAGGCACGACCTTTTAATTGAGGCTTGATGAGCATTAATAATTCAATAATAGCGTCAATGGAGTAGGCCCGCTCGTAATAGTCAATGCGTAGCTCCACTACATGACACGGTGTATTACATGCAACCGCAGTAGCATCTAAAATTTCTTTCATTGTTGTGCCCACAATAGGAACACATATCTTTGTACCCTTTTCGCCGAGTACAGCATGACCGATACGGACCATAATAACTCCTTTCCGTCCCACAGGGTGAGACAAATGACTTACCTTAAACTAACTATATACCAATATTTTGGTAAAAGCAATCAATCCGGCTATATTGGATTGCTATTCACAAAAAACGTATGAAAGCCCGTCATTATGCACTAAAAATGTATTCTTAGATTATCGATTAACATAATTTTTTCTTATATCCTATTTTCTCGGTCTTATTAAAATTGGCCATATTATTCAATCCTTATGAGTATATCTAATCGGTCTAAATAATCTGTCTAAATAAAAACTCCACACATAATCGTGTGGAGCTTTCTTTTATGGTATTATTCGTGCTTGGCAGATAGTTTTCTAGATTGGAATGCCATATATAACAATAACAGGCCTGTAATACTAAATACATAGGATATACCTATATAAGTGGATACAATACTGGCAAATACAGGGCCTACCATAGAGCCAAATTGTTGGGCTGTAGTTGTCATACCAAACATACGACCTCTAAAGCTTGGATCGGTATTAAGTGTTACCGCTGCACTTAAAGATGGATTAATACCTACAATACAAGATCCTATTAAGACTTGTAAAATACCAAACCACCAAATACCTACTGGTAAGCTTTGAAGCAAGAGAACGATGCCACTACCAATCATACAGTAGGATATAGTCTTAAAGTAGCCACGACGTTCGCCAAGACGAACCCATAGGTTTGTCGTTAAAGATCCTGCTAAGCCGCCGATACTAAGGATTGTACCAGAGATCATAGCCGCCCCTTCCATGGTACCTTGCATATCTCCTACATAGAGAGCCAAGATAGGTTGCAACATCATGATAGCACATTGCATGAAGAAGAAAATCCAAAGCAATCGTACTAACACAGGTTGTTGTTGAACTGCTTTAAAGTCTTCACGTAAGGATGTAGATTTAGTAGGTTGAGCCGGCTGTTCTTTTCCATCAGCACCTGTAGCATGTAATTTTGGTTCTTTCACAAAGAACAATACGGCCAAAGTCGCAATAAATACAGCGATACCGGACACATAGAATACGGGACGCATCCCTACTACACTTTCAACGGCGCCACCTAAAAATGGACCGATGACATTACCTAAGATAAGCCCCGTTTGGAAGATGCCTAAAGCCCTACCAACCTGTTTCTCATCGACACTGAGGGATACCATGGTCATTGCCGCTGGATAGAACCCATTAGCAAAACCAACGAGGGCCCTCCCCATGAGTAGTTGATATTGGTCTGTAACTAAACCTATTAATACATAACAGATGGCAATGGCAAAGCCGGCGCGCAAAGCCATCCGTTTTTTACCTTTATTATCCGCAATCTTCCCCCATATAGGAGCCATAATGCCGGCGATGAGGAAGGTAATACCGAAAACGAGGCCTGACCAAAGAGCTACATCAGCCTTTGGCACACCTAACTCTAAAAGATAGATAGGCAAAAACGGAATGATCATGGTGTAACATATAGCCAGTACCGTCATGGCAGCTGTAATAATCCATACATTGCGCATACCACCACGAGCATCATATGCAGTTGTGCTCATTCGTTGCCTCCCTTCATATATAAAAGTATATATAGCAATATACTTTTACATTCTATATAAATAAGAGCCGCATATAAAACGCGACTCTCTCATTTATTCCGTTGGAAATTTGTGATCCATTACATCCTGTAAGGATACACGTTCCATAACGTGACGGAATTCATCTTGCAAATACTGCCACAATGGAGCAGTCAAGCAATCATTAAACATAGGACATGGCTCAACATCATCTTCTAAACAAGATACGAGAGCAATAGAGTCCTCTGCAGCATATAAAATTTCATATACATTGTATTCAGCAGGCGATTTCACCAAGCGATATCCACCGTATTTACCACGGCCACTTTTAACGAGGCCAGCGGAGGATAAGCGAGATACAATCCCCTCTAAGTATTTATCGGAAAATCCTTGGCGTTCAGCAATTTCACGAATGGGTACATTTTTTTCTACCCCGTGCTCTGCAATATCAGCCAATATCCGTAGAGCATAACGCCCTTTAGTAGATATTTTCATAAGTTAACCTCTAAATCATTCATAATATATTTATAGTATATCATAAATTCATACAAAAAATGGTGGGAAATATGATACACTATACATATATCGAAATATTTTCATTCAGATATAATTTTTAATTTCATATCGGGAGGGTGTTATCTAATGTTAGATAAACTATTTCAACTCAGTGAGCGCGGTACCACTGTTAAAACCGAAATTTTAGCAGGTATTACTACGTTTATCACGATGGCGTACATCCTATTCTTAGCGCCTAACATTCTTAGTCTCGGAGGGATGGATAAAGACGCAGTCCTCATCGCTACAGCCTTAGGTGGTGGCCTTGTAACGATTGCTATGGGTTTATTTGTAAACTATCCAATTGCCCTCGCTCCAGGGGTTGGCCTCTTAGCCTTTTACTCCTTTACCGTAGTTCTCGGTATGGGCGTAACTTGGCAAACAGCTTTGGGTGCTGTATTTATCTCCGGTCTCGTATTCCTCGTATTAACACTTACGTCGATACGCCAAATGATCGTTGAAGGCATCCCAGCCTCTATGAAGGTTGCCATTACTGTTGGTATCGGCCTCTTCATCGCTATCATCGGCTTAAAATTATCCGGCTTGATGGCAATCTCTATTAGTTTGTCTCCAAACTCCTTAGGCCAAGTTGTGCAAACACATGGTAATTTAGTACCTCCAGCATCCGAAGCGCTCTTGACGCTCGGTAATTTGCACAGTGGTGAAACATTGTTGGCTCTATTCTCCCTCATCTTTACAGCATTATTGATGGCTCGTAAAATTCAAGGTTCTCTCTTGATTGGTGTGGTAGTAACAACAATTGTATCCTATGCTACTGGCCTTTCCACAATGCCTGAGAACTTCACTGTATTAGCAGCACCTGATTTCTCTAAGGCAGCATTCCTTCAATTAGATATTCCTGGTGCGCTCCACATGGGCTTAATCACGATTATCTTCTCCTTCACCTTCGTAGAATTGTTCGACTCCATGGGTACTTTGATTGGTACTGCTACAGAGGCGAAAATTGCAGATCCTAAATCTGGCAAATTCCCAGGTCTTGGAAAAGCCATGACTGTCGATGCTGTTGGCGTTAGTGCTGGCGCATTGCTCGGTACTTCTACGATTACTGCCTTTGTTGAAAGTGCGGCAGGTGTAGGTGCTGGTGGCCGTACAGGCTTAACCGCTGTTACAACAGGCGTATTATTCTTAATCTGCTTGTTCTTGGCTCCTATCGTATCCTTGGTGCCAAATGCTGCTACATCTCCTGTTCTTATCATTGTTGGTGCCCTTATGTTAGGTGCTATCCGCAATATCGACTTCGATGATTGGACAGAAGGCTTCCCTGCATTCCTCGTTATCGTTTTGATGCCGTTCACATACAGCATCGCTAATGGTATCTCTGCAGGTCTTATTGCATACCCTCTACTCAAAATCATTGCAGGTCGTGCAAAAGAAGTTAACTGGATTATGTACGTATTAGCGGTACTCGTTATCATCCGCTACGTATTCTTCTAATTAATAACTAAAAGAACCTATCTCTAAAGATATTAGTAAAATATCTAGGAGATAGGTTCTTTTTTTATTACTATTTAGTATTAACGAATTGTTTTTACACCAATTAAGTCTGTACGACTTGGATCGATATCTTTTAATGGCACTACATGATTTCTATAAAAGTCTGCTTCAGATGCTTTCACAGGCACTTGGAAGAACAAGAAATACGCCATATTATCCTTGTACCACGTAACACTGCGTACTAAGCCCTTATCTACATCCCCTGTATATTGAACCTCCCCTATTGGAGTGGAGTCGCTCCACTGTACGTCATGGTACTCCCATGGGATATATTCTTCAGGCCATACAGTATCCATAGAGTAGCTCATGCGGAAGACCATAGTATGATTTACCCAACGACCGCTGCGCTCTTGATACTCTTGACCTTGCTTCCAATATACAGTTTCTAATACATCATTGTCATAAAAATGTGTAGCATAGTATGTATAGCCAAGAGGCAAGTAACTTGGTACAGATACGTCATAGGACATCTTATGAGATGCATCGATTACACCGCTAGGTAGGCCAATAGTTTTGCTGGTAAGTATAGGCCACACAGAATTTGTATGTGTACGTAATGGCAGCCCAATCGATTCATAAGGAGGCCATTCAGGCTCGTCATTTTGTTTAACCTTTTTCGCATCGTTTTCTTCAACATATTGCTTATCATTGCGGTCACCACGTAATCGAGTATCATCAGTAGACACGTTACTTAATGGGCCTACTGAATCTACAATTTTACTTACATAGTTTTGGTTTCTTGAGGAAGCAAAGTAGAGCATATACACTTTATTATCTTTTTCCCAGTAAGCAATCTGAATAGCGTCTTGACTAGAACCTAACGTATGTACAGAGATTCCATTAGGGGTAATAAAGCTAACTGCATCCTTAGCATTGTAATTTGTCTTTTCTAATATAGGCTTTACTACTGTATCGATAGCCCAACCCATGCGATATACAATATCTGTATTAGAGAAGGTTAATTTCGGACCATATTCACCATCATGGCCTGTTTCTGTATAAACGATTTCTAATACATCATGGTCCTTGGCCGTTACATCGCGTACTGCATAGTCTTTAGGCATATAAGACGGAACTTGTATAGGATAGCCAAATTCCTGCGCAACACTCTCTATATTAGGTTCGACTAAATCATTATCACCAACTTGATCATACCAGCGATAGCGATCAGCGAGTCTTGTATTATCATCGATAGTTTTCTGATTATCTACCTCTCGTTCAACAGGAACAGTGTTCCCATTTTTATCTATTAATGGGTATGTAGCGCTAACTGGCTGTACGCCAAAGGTGCTTACTGCCGTAGCCATAGCGGCACATAACACAGCAGATGTTAATATTTTCTTCATATTCTCTCCTCTTTGAGCGGTTACATACGTTACCGCTTTGTTCCAAATAATTTGCTACGTGAGCATCTATATTTTCACAGGCTCCACATGCTCCTTATAGAATTCAGCATCAACTGATTTCACAGATTCTAAGAACAATAAGGAATATGCCATACCGTCTTTTGTCCACGTAATGCTGCGAATTAGTTGTGCTGCTGGATCACCGGTGTAAAAGACTTCACCAGATTCGCCTTGGTCAGACCATTCAAAATCCTTATACTCACCGGGAACATACGGTACATCTTTTACATCGTTCACGGAATAGCCCATTCTATAAACAAAAATACTAGCAAGGTTGTTTTTGCCATCTCGATAGTTAGGGGAATTTTTTATAAAATATACAACCTCTAATACATCATTTTTTTCTTGACGTACTGTATAAATTTCATAGCCATAAGGGATGTAACTAGGGGCCTTAACCTCATATGGAAGCTTCTTCGCTGCCTCTTTTAGGTTTCCCTTAAATGTATGAGCCTTTTGTGTATTCTCTATAGGCCAATCATGAAAGCGCCACTGTAAACCATCCATTCTAGGCTCGACATTTTTAAAATTATGTCCTAGCTTAAGTGTTTTAGTGGATACAGAATTATCTGCAGATATAGCAGTGTCTACAGTATCTGCTGTTACACTTCCTACAGATAGTAACCCAACAGCTATAGTGGCTAAGATGGACTTATATATAGTTTTATTCATCTTCTTTCCTCGTTAAGCGATTACATATTTCACCGCTATTACACAATATATTGTTCTAGATACGGTGTGTATTACATACAGCTTGTATTACATCCCGTTTATCTCCTAAGGAATTATTCGTTCTTTTGTTTTAGTAAAAGTCTTCGTAATCGGATAGTTTCCTAATAGTTCATAACGTGAGCTATCTATAGTTTTAACAGGCACGATATGTTCCTTATAGAATTCTGCATCAGCTGCTTTCACAGGTTCTAAGAAGAATAAGGAATATGCCATTCCACCTTCCGTCCACGTAATGCTACGAATCAATTGTTTTCCTGGATTACCTGTGTAATACACCTTGCCAGATTCACCTTGTTCAGACCATTCATAGTCCTTATACTCTGCAGGAATATACGCTGTATCTCTTACGGTATCCAATGAGTATCCCATTCGATAGGCCCTAGCATTAGTAATGAATTTTCTCCCATCCTGATAGATAGGTGCATTTCTTTTGTAATATACAACCTCTAGCACATCATTTCGATCAAGACGTGCTGTATAAAGCTGATATCCATAAGGTATATAACTAGGTACCTCAGCCTCATACGGCAATTTCTGAGTAACCTCTGCTATTCCCTTAAAGTTACGAGCACTGTCTTGAGTCATCAAAGGCCAACCTACTAATTGCGTTCTTGGTAGTTGAATAATTACAGAAGCATTAGCCATGTTTGGTGTAACATTTTTAGAATTAGATAGGGCCTCAGAATTATTAGTAGATACAGACTGATCAACAGTCTCTGCTGATACATAGCTTACAGATAATAGACCCGTTGCTATAACAGCTAAAATGGACTTATATATTGTTTTGCTCATACTCTCTCCTATTATAAAAATTTATAATATACTCCACACATATAATGATATATTTTCTTATTTATATCAAAAATAGGTCCCCTGTTCTGTTGCCCTAGCTACTTCATAAAACTTTTATCTTTTCTCTTATGAAAGCATAGTCATCAGCCAATACTATCTCTAGGGCTTACGAGTTTGATATATAAAAAAACATCCTACTGAGCACTATATCATAAGAGATCTCAATAGGATGTTGTATCATTATTTAGTTAATGGAGGCATGATAATATCTTGTTCAAGTTGTCTTCGTCGTTTTGCAGTATAGTCTTCCACTTTAATTTGAACAACGCCCACAGAGTTTACCATGGCTTCCGTAAAAGTAAACTCACGAGCTGTCTGATGTTTCATCAATACTTGTAAGCCATGAGACTTTTCATCAGTAGCCTCTAAATAGGTAGCCTCTCCACGACCCATCACACTAGAGTATACCGAGCTATATTTACATGGTATATCTCCACCTGAAACGAGGGCTTCATCGCTACCATCAATTTCAATAAATACATGGGGATTCGCTTGAATCAAACTAAACTTTTTCCCCTCATAATGGCCATGTACATAGATATAAAGTACCTCATCTATAAATTCATATCCAAAATGTAAGGGTACCACGTAAGGGTAATCACCATCCATCAAACCTAGGTGAATGATACGAGTACTATTTAAAATACCCTTAATTTCATCTATATCTGTAACCTTGCGATCTTGTCGTCTCATAATAGTCTCCACAGTTTTACATAAAAAATAATCTATGTATCATTATAGCAAATTTTAGAAATCTTTTAAGGCTAAGTATTCTCTTAAAATGAATAATTTCTCTTTTATTCGTATATTAATAATACTATTTTTGCTATGTGTCCACCGTATAAATACATTTGACTTTTTGTAATAGATACTGTATTATAAGAAAATAGTTTTATTGATTCTATAGATTATAAAAGCTATGGTCATCCATGGCTTTTTATATTTGTAGATGGTTTGTAGAAAAGAGGTCTTTACTATGTCTGATACGCATCAGTTAAAACGGGGCCTTAAGAACCGGCACGTACAGTTGCTCGCCATCGGCGGTGCCATCGGTACAGGCTTGTTCTTAGGCTCCGGCCGTGCCATTCACTTGGCAGGTCCATCCATTATTTTCGCCTACCTTATTACAGGTATTATCTGCTTCTTCATCATGAGAGCATTAGGCGAATTGTTATTATCCAACTTGAATCACCACTCCTTTATCGATTTCGTCGAGGATTATTTAGGTGATCGAGCAGCATTTATTACAGGGTGGACATACTGGTTCTGTTGGCTTTCACTAGCCATGGCCGATTTAACAGCCGTAGGCCTCTATATGCAGTTCTGGATACCGTGGTTGCCTCAATGGATACCCGCCCTTGTCGTCTTAGTGGCATTGCTATTAATGAACTTAACAGCCGTAAAATACTTCGGTGAAATGGAGTTCTGGTTTGCCTTGATTAAGGTAATTGCCATCATCTCCCTCATTATCATCGGTATCATCATGATTGTCACAGGTTTTACTACAGATGCAGGTGTTGCCGCCTTTAGTAATATGTGGAATTATGGGGGCTGGTTCCCGAACGGAACGATGGGCTTTATCTTATCATTCCAAATGGTTGTTTTCGCTTTCACAGGTATCGAGCTCGTAGGTTTAACAGCTGGTGAAACAGAGGATCCTGAAAAGGTTATCCCTATGGCGATTAACAACATTCCATTACGCATTATTTTGTTCTATGTGGGCTCTTTGGCTATCATCATGAGCATTTATCCTTGGACAGCCGTCAACCCATCTGCTAGCCCATTTGTGGCCGTATTTACCGCAGTTGGTATTGCCGCCGCTGCAGGCATCGTAAACTTTGTAGTTCTTACATCTGCTGCATCTGCAACAAACTCTGGTATCTTTAGTACAGGCCGTATGATTTACGCCCTTGCTAAACGCGGTCATGCGCCAAGCTCTATGCGCCGCTTAACACACAGTAGTGTACCATACCAAGCAACTATTTTCTCCGCTGCAGTACTATTAATTACAGTTGTACTCAACTATGTAATGCCAGAGGCAGTATTCGTTATGATTACATCTATCTCTACATTCTGCTTCATCTTTATTTGGGCAATGATGGTTATTTGTCACCTTAAATATCGCAAGAAAAATCCTGAATTAGCGGCACAATCTAAATTTAAAATGCCTCTATTCCCAGTGATGAATTACATCATCCTTGCGTTCTTTGTTTTCATTCTAGGTATTCTCGCCCTAAACGAAGACACTCGAATTGCCCTCTTGTTTACACCAATTTGGTTCGTTATTCTCTGGGCCTTCTACTCCATGCTTAACACGGACGATGAAGACGCTCTCAGTGAGGAACTTATCGAGATGGCTGGTGTAAAAGAAATTTACAAAAAACCTAAAAAAGAAGATTCTGACGATTACATAATCTAACACAAAAAGCCCGTGCTATGCACGGGCCTTTCTCTTACTTCATAGTAGGGAAATTTTGTTGTTCATACTGTTGTTGATAAGCAGGTAGATTACTTGTATCTTCGCCATAATTAAAGATTGTCTTAGTACGATATCCGCCTTGGGTAATGATAAGATCAATGGAGGATGGTACCTCTTGACCATTTTGTTGTAAATGATTTACTAATTCTTGTAGCGCTTCAACTTGTCGCAACGAACCAGTCATATATTTACCTTTGGATAGGCCTGTATTTCTAATGACTTGGCCATTATATACTTGACCATTTTTATCTGTGTAATAGAATCGTACAGCTGATTTATCTCCTGTAGGTACAGCTTTAATATAGATGGTTTTCCAATTTTTCTTAACCATCACTCTTGTAGCATCTGCTAACTTGTTAGATAAACGTTGTGTTTCTTTATTTGCAGATTTAGATACACCATTGACTTGCTGAATTTCATCATTCATAGGCATATCAATAATTGCCATACTAGGATCTTGTTGTACCTTTTTCGCATCTGCAGGCTGAACCGCCAACACACCAACGGCCGCCATTACAGCTAACGTTGTAAGAGCAAATTTCTTCATTATATCTCTCCTCAAATAGGATTCCCTAAACAAATTATATTTTATACAACACATTATACGCATTAGGCTATTTATTATCAAGCCTATCTTATTTTTCAGGACCATTATTCTTAATTATTTGATTCCATCGCAACATAGTACCACCTCGCTATTAGCTATAGTATAACTAGCTCTCTCAACTTATAAAAGAAAAGGCTTCAACCGCTTCTCGTCAAAACATTTTCGTCGATTATTGGTTGAAGCCTTTTTATTCTATTAGTTACTAAAGTCAGTATCCACAATAGCAAATTGTGTATATTCAGGGCAGCGTTTTTGCATTTCTGCTTTAATTTTTTCTAATGTACCATGCGGATCTTCTTCGTCAAAATCAAAGATAATATCGTAGTAGATAACTTTCTTTTCTTCGTGTACGTAAAAGGCATGTACTTGTACTACATG
>NZ_CALJSP010000160.1:0-3800 GCF_937975875.1 Veillonella dispar
TATTGATAGCTTCCGTACGTGTATCAAAGTAAATTTTATTAATTTCATTCATGCGAGATACGTGACGGCAGTCATCATAATGGAACTTCCCAGTATTCATGTTTCCTGTATACCCCAATACAGTAGAAATCATTGTAATCATGGTAAGTAAGGTCATGATTATAATTCTTTTTGTCTGTTTCATAATTCACTCCTCTAATAAAAACACACATATATATTATAATCAATAATATGCTTATCTGCCTAGGGTTATGTTTATTATAGATAAACTATTAATGAATAGAGGGCAGGTAGTTTATAATTTATTTGGCTTACATTGAAGTGTATCTTGATCTGTGCTTTTACGATCAGCAGCTATTTTTTGACTATCAAGATTAGCTTGAGAATTATTATAGGTATAGCTCAATTGATGGTTATAAGCTAGTTTAAAATAATTAGATAGTTCTTTATTTGTACAGTAAATATAACAGCCTTTTTGACCTCGTGTCATTAATGTACGATAAGTATTTTTTACAATCTCATCTGCAATACGTTGTGCTTCTTCTGGTTTTTCTTTTAAAAGTTTCTTAATGCCTTTAATAGACTGGTCGGTTTTTGCACGTTTTGTAATATCTACGATAAGTTGACCATTTTCATAACGTAAATCATCACCAATGATTACACCGACATATTCAAACTCGAGACCTTGAGTAGTATGAATACATCCAGCCTCATTGATAGAATCTGGATCTATAGCATATGTATTAGAATTACCTAAGTTCCAGCTGATTCCAAAATTGTGTTCTGGTATTTGAATGTCTTTGACTATAGATGTTGTACGACCTTCCTTAGGCCAGTCCCAACAATAGCCTGCTAAAAGTCGAGATTTATTGTTTATCTCATTTTTAGTTCTTATAGCGTTATACATATCATGAGGATTA
This sequence comes from Veillonella dispar, assembly GCF_937975875.1. Lineage (GTDB taxonomy): Bacteria > Bacillota > Negativicutes > Veillonellales > Veillonellaceae > Veillonella > Veillonella dispar_B. The sequence goes on from NZ_CALJSP010000160.1 coordinate 921, forward strand.
TCAAAGATTCTAAAGTCATAATCACCTTCAAAACCATCATAATTTGCTGTTTCTGCAATTTGAAGAACGTTGTCTAGCCAGGCTAAATAGCCATCAGAGCCATTACAACGAAACTGAGATTCTAGTGCACCTTCATAAATAAGCGCTTTTTGTTCTGTACTAAACTTTAATATTTTATCGATAGTACCTGCATCTTTAAAAGTAACACGTTGATTTCGATCAATAAAGAAGACACTAAAGAGGGAGGCATTAATAATTTCTTTGATTTGGTCTTCTCCTTCATTTTGGTACATTCCAGATTTTTCACGTAATCGATGTGCTTCATCAACAATTGCAATTTGAAGTGCATTTTTAGATCGTGTATGGAAGGTACCACTACTTTGGAATAATGCTTTAATCTCTGTTTTCTTAAATCCTTTTTGTAGCATGGTGCTATATACATTACGTGGCGCAGCATTTGAAGTAATATATTGTGCCATATAGCCATTGTGGATACATTCAGCTAATAAGTTGATAGCAACTACACTTTTACCGGTACCAGGGCCACCACGAACTATGTATACCGTTTTCTGGTTATTTTTAATAGCATCAAAGGCAGCTTTTTTTATTTGTTCAAACTCTACCTTTTGGTCATCAATTAAGACAAATTCTTTATTGCCTTTTAGCATATTTAAAATAGAATCTTGAAGTGATTTTGATGGTCTTAACTTACCATGCTCAATAGACTCCATGATATTTGTAGTATCAGGCTTTGGAATATAGGTTTTGATAAAGCTACGTAAGCTATCCATTTGGCCTAGTGTAAACATCGGAGAGATATTTAAGATATCATTATAAATAGGGTCACGAAGCTCAGGAGATATATTTTCATCGAAGTTATGTAAAAAAGCACATGGATGTAACTCAATAGGTCTAGTCTGTACATCTTCATTAAAGTTCTCAATGAGACTACAGTAGGACCAAGCTTGATAGGAAGGATGGGTTACTTCATGGAGTCCACCGCGAAGGTAGGTAGATACAATATTATCCTTATCTGTTACCTTGAAAGCTTCGTCCCATTGTTTAAGTTCAACAATAACTACATGTTCTTTATTTTGGTGATCTAAACCTGTAATAATAAAGTCCACCCGTTTTTGCGTGTTTGGCACAATATATTCGATGGCTACACCAGCTAGATCAGGTATAGCGAAATCACGCATAACATTAGCCATATAAGATAATGAAGTTTGCCATGAATGAATCTCAGAGTCACCAACACGACGATATTTTTCTGTTAATGTTTGATGGAGTTTTTTTACCAAAACACCCTGCTCAAAATCTTGGATAAAAGATTGTTTTGTAGAAGAGTAAATAATCATAAAGATACCTTTTGAACGTCAGAGTATAGATAGCAAAATTTGTATATTAATTATATTTTACTCTATGTTAGAATGAATTTGAATTCTGTATTCTTTTTACATATTTGATATGATATAAATAAGAACACAAAGAGCATGTCTTTAATGATAGTAATATATATGTTTGTATGATTAGGAGTAAATCGTATGGCAACGTGGTCAGGTATACGAAATAAGTTAGAAACAGAATATTTGGCTTTAAGCTTGCGAGGGCATATTCAATATTTTGCTACTACCTATAGCAAATCACCTGATCATGAGGGCAGAGCGGCTATACGATATAATGGGAAGGAGATTATAAAGGGAAACTATTGGAATCAATATGTGAAGGCGCATCTATTTCCTAAAGATGATACCTATGAACGGAGAATGCATGAAAGTTTTCCATTTGTAGACAATACAGCCCTAGAATTAGGCGTATTTGATCAGCGCTGTTTTTATCAGGCTTTTGAGGAATTTGATAATTAAAGTATTGATAAGAGCCTCGTTAGTGATAATTTAATTGTACGTATCCTTGCAGTTTTAGATAGACGTATAGGAAAGCGTAGACTCATTTCTATGAGAGATTTTATGGAGGAGGAACCACCTGTATTTCAAGAATTTTATGCTATTCGTATACACCATGAAGGTTCATAAATGAAAACAGGAAAGGAATTGTTTAATTCCTTTCCGTGTTTAGATATGATATAATTTATATCAAAGTGAGGCATAAGTGGTTTTGGTCGCCAGACTTCGCTTCTAGTATTTGAAATTGAAGAAACGGTCTGACTTCACAGTCGGGCCTTTTTTCATGTCACGATTAGAAAGCTAGCTTTCAGCTAGAGGTCAATCACTTTGCTGCCATGATAATGGTCGCCACAAGTATGCCAAAGGAAATCATGAGTGATAACACTTTGAATGTACTCATATTGATCACCGCCAATCTCTAGATGATTAGCAAAGGCTGGACCCATTTAGAGGCCTCAAGTTCAATATAGATGTGTAAATAATAAAAGTAAATAGATTAGAGGTTCCTAATAGTCACCTAGGTGACCAATAGGAACCTTTTTCGCTTTGTAATTATTATTATAGGATAGATAAATTATGTTACAATACAAATAAGATAATAGTTTTTAGGGAGAGGGAGACTCATATGAAACGTTATATTACATTACTTAGTCTAGGTTTGTGTTTAGCCGTACCGATGCTTTCACAAGCTAGCGATACAAAGACTGTTATGCATGTTACGAATGTACATAATGGTCAATATGATGCGGCATTAGATGCTATTACAGATACAAAGTTTTATGGACCTTATCAATTCCGAGTATTAAAGGATGCTATTGAAACGCAGGGCGAAACGAAGGACATTGATGGTAGGGTGTTTAGAACCTCTGATGTGGTATTTATGCATGTAAAGGCTAGATCTATCGATAGTACTAGCCCTACTCTTGATGATGAGGTTAATAAGCTTATCAAGGACAGAACGGTTCCTGAACCTACC
>NZ_CALJSP010000161.1:0-18324 GCF_937975875.1 Veillonella dispar
GAATATAAGATTCCCCTACACATTATTATACCATATATACAAAAGCTTCTAGAAATACAATTACGATAGGTAAACAAAAAAAGCTGATAAATGTAATTTCTACACTTATCAGCTTCAATTATTATTTTATGGAGAAAATAAAAAATCCTCACCAATGTGAGGTTTAATGGTGGCGGCACACGGATTTGAACCGCGGACACACCGGGTATGAACCGATTGCTCTAGCCAACTGAGCTATGCCGCCATGTATGGAGCTAGTGACCGGGATTGAACCGGTGACCTTATCCTTACCAAGGATACGCTCTGCCGACTGAGCTACACCAGCACAATGAACGATCATTTCACTGTGAATTTTTGTGGTTGCGGGGACAGGACTTGAACCTGCGACCTTCGGGTTATGAGCCCGACGAGCTACCAACTGCTCCACCCCGCTATAAATGGTGGAGGGAGAAGGATTCGAACCTTCGAAGTCGAAGACGGCAGATTTACAGTCTGCTCCCTTTGGCCGCTCGGGAATCCCTCCAAAAATAAAATGGAGCTGGCGATAGGAATTGAACCCACAACCTGCTGATTACAAGTCAGCTGCTCTACCAATTGAGCTACGCCAGCATCATTACGACAAGATGTATTTTATCATCCGCCTCACTAAGTGTCAAGAACTTTTTAAAAGCTTTTTTGAAGTTTTTTCGTTCACTGCGGTAACCCTTAGTGCTTAATCATAATAACATGAAACGATACCCTATGCAAGTATTTTTTCTAAACTTTTTAAACTTCATTTTTTCCTCATCGGCAATCATAGATAAAGATAGATAATCGCTAGTATAGCAACAATAATTCTATAATATCCAAAGGAGGATAATGAAGACCGATTTAAATACCATAAAAATACTTTTACAGTGATGTACCCTACTATATACGATACTAATGTGCCAATGGCAAACATAATAATATCATAATCATATGACCTGTACTAGATACAGGAATGCATTCGGTTATACCTTCTATAATACCCAAAATGAGGGCAATTATATATTGTTCCATGATATCACCTACCTTTATAAATGCGGTCATAACTCATGGCAATATATAATGCCCTCAGTAATCAATATAGCTTTAATTAATCAATAACCATAACACGTTCAGGTTTTGTAACTGTTACAACCGCATGTTTTGGATCATTATTGTGTTCTAAGTATAATTGATCACCTTCGAGATGACCACGCCAACCTACAACAATCGGATATGTTTTACTAATAGTCTTTAATAGTTCAAGAGGATTTAAATTTAAAATCGGTGCAAACAACACATTAATACCATCGATGAGCACCACTTCTGTATCACTACGACTTAATGCACGGCGAATTACTTCTTCTGCCAATTGTGGTCTTTCATCACGAGGTACTAACAAAAATTCTTCTTCAATAAGTTGTTTCGCTTCTAAGTACTTCCAACCTTTTTGCTCAGACAATTCACGAATTAGCAAACTTTTACCAGAACCAGGACCACCAACGATAAACAATATGCGTTCATCATCACCTTGAATTTTTTCCCAACGTTCTCTTACATCTTGAACAGTAACCATATCCTTTGCCTCCTCGCTGTGACCAATCCTACTTAACTGGACGGTCAGATAACATAACGGATTTGATATATTGGTTTTTATCATCTAGGGCAAACTGTAAATATGAATCGCTTGCCGCTAGATTTTTATATTCATATACGGTAGACGTGCCCGCATTTGTTGTAGATTCAACGATACGAGTTGGCATACCATACACAAAGAGCAATAGATACTTAGTATCGCCCATCGCGATGCCACGACGGGTAGGTGTGTAAATGTTTAACAATACGCGATTGATAAGATTTTTTTTATCAACACTTACACCATATTCGTTATATCCAATAAAGGTGGAACCAAACAACATACCTTGATGTTTCCAGTCATTATTTGGATCATTAACAAAATGATCATTCAATTTATAGCCACGCAATACAAAATCATCAGCAGTCAACTTACCAGCTTCGAAATCATATACTGGAGCTTTAGGTAATCCAAATCTTGGCCATACTTGACCACTAATCATATCAACAGCTTCTACATTGCTTTGTTTTATGGTGAAAGCAATATATTCTTTCTGTTGTCCTAACATAGATTGTTGTTGGCTATTATTATTTGTATTCTCTATCGAACTATTAAATTCCTTTTTTCGAGACAATGAATTTTCGGAATGACCTTCATAAAGGAAAATATAGCTTTCATTTTTCAAGTCACGCCACATCGCATTAGGACTGCCATAAGCAAATACCAATTCCATACGCGTACTACCAACACCGATATCGCGTACAGTATGGGCGCCTTTTTTTGTACTATGAATATTAGTAATAGTATTAGGTTCAAAGAAATAGGTAGCCCCTTGACCGCGCAATTGATTATTTATCAATCGTTCTTGAGCAGGTCCCGTATATACGGTTACCTCCAAGTCTTTCATATAGTACGTCGTAAAGTTATCACGCACTACCGTTTTTTCTACATCTTTAGGTGCTACAAACTGATCGCCTAAGCGGTACCCATCAATGGCATAATCATCTTCAGACCCTATAGTTGGTAAATTATTAGCCGTATAGGACTTGCCGATATCCGCTAAATTATTTTGCGTTACACTAGGCAAGGAACCTTCATTTTCGCTAGCTGCTTGCCAAAATTGTATGGAATCACCAAACTCGGTAACTGCCATTTGTTCGGCCAACCAACCTGTTTTTGTGTTTTCCTTCTTTATTTTTGTATCAATTTTAACGGCTTTAATCGGTGCATTATCTATATACGCAACAGAATTAGCCGCATCAGGTTCCACCGTTTCTACAGGTGCAGCAGTAGCTGCCGCATCATTTGTATCCTCTGTAGCTTCTACAGCCGTCGGTTTCACTGTGGAAATAGCCGGTTCTGCCGCATACCCTACCGTTGTAGCAGATAGGCCAACTAAAAGTGCCGCTACGATACGGCTCTTAATAGAATGATTCATCGATTACTCTCCAATTGCGCACGCAACCATGTCAACCATGGCTCTAACCCATTATGGGCCGTGCAACTTACTTCAAAAATCTCTCCTGTTGGATTCAAATTACGTATATCTTGTATTGCCTTGTCTTTTTTAAATGGTACATAAGGCAATAAATCTATCTTATTAATGAGAATAGCCTTTGACTCTTTAAAGATTAATGGGTATTTAAGAGGCTTATCTTCACCTTCAGTAACAGATAATACAGTTACCTTCATGCTTTCACCAATCTCAAATTCTGCAGGGCATACAAGGTTACCTACATTCTCGATAATGATCATATCCAGTTCATCAAGATTTAAATCACCTAGTGCATCTTGAATCATTTGTGCATCAAGATGGCAACCTCCCACTGTATTGATTTGAATAACAGGAACGCCTAATTCATGAATCCGTTCCGCATCCTTAGCAGTAAATAAATCACCTTCAATAACAGCAAGGCGGTAATCTTTTTTCAAATCATGTAAAGTTGCCTCTAACAGAGATGTTTTACCAGCTCCTGGAGAACCTAATAGATTAAATACAAAAATATTTTTTTCCTTAAACAACTGTTGTAAGGACTCTGCAATGGCATCATTTTTTGCCAATACATTAGTTTTAACTTGAACTTGCATGTCCTAACCTTTCTATCAATCGATATCCATGGAGGTCACTTGTAGTTCACGGCCACCAATGGTTTGTACGAAATGACTGTCACAATACGGACAGATAAATTTATAATTTTCTACAGGAAATGTTTTATCACAATCCAAGCACTTTCCTTCAATAGGAATGGTGTTGATTTCAATACGTGAGCCTTCTGCGGCGGTCCCCTTTGTAACGGCTTCCCAACAGAAAAGAAGGGAATCTGGTTCCACGCCACTCATAAGACCCAAATCGAGTTGAACAGAATGAATCACAGATGCATCGTGTTGGCGTAACGTATCGAGGGCTACATCAAGTATGCCTTCTGCTATAGACATCTCATGCATGGTATGCCTCATATACAGCTTCAAGCATCATAGTAGTCGTTACAGAGCCTACACCACCAGGTACTGGAGTAATTGCAGACGCAATATCTTTTACCGCTTCATAATCAACATCGCCTACCGTCTTACCTTCTAGTTCATTAATGCCTACATCGATAACAACAGCACCTGGCTTAATCATATCTGCTGTAATCATATGAGCACGACCCGCTGCAGCAATAACGATATCGCCACGTTTTACTTGTTCTGCCAAATCAGGGGTTCTGGAATGGCACATTGTAACCGTACCATGTGCACCAAGTGTCATAAGAGCTACCGGCTTACCAATCACTTGGCTACGACCGATTACTACCACATGTTTACCCTCTACAGGAATATCATAGTGGTTTAAAATCGCCATGCACGCCTTGGCAGTACAAGGGGCAAAGCCACCTTTACCGGCAGTTACAAGACCAATATTATACGTAGTTAGACCATCGATATCTTTTTTAGGATCTAGCATATCGATAAGAGCCTCTGTATCAATGTGTTTAGGCATCGGCATTAACGGTAAAATCCCATGAACAGCCGCATCATTATTTAATTCTTGCAATGCTGTAACTACTTCATCCTGTGTAGCCGTTTCAGGTAATTGTTTTAACACAAAGCCATAGCCAAAGTTCTTGGCTGTCTTTTCCATAAATGTAGCGTACATATGAGCACCGTGGTCTTCACCAACGAGTAATACTGCCATAGTAATTACAGAGTCGCCAACTGCTGCAACTTTTTCTTGTAAAATCGCCTTGTGAGCGTCTGCTACTGCTTTACCGCGTAATTCGATCATAAGTATCTCCATTCATTCAAACTATCTATAAAATAAGGTGCCTCCGGAGAGGCACCTAAGTCTCTTATTCTATTATATAACGAACTGTCTATAATTTCTAATTATGACCGAATTCGTTTTATCTACGGAAATGAACAGTAATTGCTGTACCAGCCTGAACAGTTGTACCGCTACTTTCATCTTGAGATGTAGCCGTACCAGTTCCATCCGGTTTAAAGGCAAGTCCCGCCTTATGTAACCAATCACGCACTTCACCATAGGTAAAACCAGTAAAGTTAGGCAATGTAACAGAACCATCACTTCCCGGTTTTGGTTCAGGTAATGTATTAGCAGCTTTAACAGCTACTGGTGTACTTTCTTTAACATACGGACTCATTTGGTAATACCGTACAAGTTGAGATACGATGTCCTTAAATACAGGGGCTGCAATTTGACTACCATAAAAAGAACCCTTTTGTGGGTCATCAATAACGACAAGAACTACAAATTTTGGATCCTCTACAGGGCCAAAGCCGATAAAGGACGCAATGTATTGTCCGTCGAGATAACCGCCATGTTTGGTATCTAGTTTTTGCGCCGTACCAGTTTTACCGCCGAAGTGATAACCTTCTACCATCGCTTTTGTACCGCCACCTTCGGATACTTCTTTTTCTAGAATATCTACAATGGTTTTAGCGGTTTCCGCCGGAACTGGTTGTCCCACAACAGATGTTTCAGTCGTACTTGTAACATCGCCTTGAGAGTTACTATAAGACTTGATGATATGTGGTTTCATCATAGCCCCACCATTAGAAAGTGCACCAAAGGCGCGAACCATTTGTAATGGTGTAACCGCAATACCTTGACCGATGGACATAGTCGCAACGTCTAGCTTACTCATATCCTCTGGATTATACAAAATACCTGCTCCTTCACCAGGCAATTCAATACCTGTTTCAGAACCAAAGCCATAATCACGTACATATTTCGAGAGAATATCTGCGCCTGTTAATGTACCAATTTCAGCCATACCAGTATTAATAGAGTACTTCAAAATATCTAGCAAACGAACAGGACCATATCCCTCACCATTCCAGTTTCTAATGATATGTCCATTGGCAGCGAAGGCCCCTTTATCGTTATACACTGTGTCTAACTTCCATTTGCCTGCTGCAAGAGCTGCAGATGCAATGATAGGTTTGAATGTAGAGCCTGGTTCATATAAATTGGTAACCGCAATATTTTTGAAAGCCTCTTCACCACTTTGGTTGTAGTTATTAGGATCATAACTTGGACGATTGGCCATCGCTAATATTTCACCGTTCTTTGGATCCATAACGATAACACTAGCATGTTTAGCACCCGTATCAACCATCGCCTTATCGAGAGCACGTTCTGCAATAAATTGGATGGTCGCATCAATAGTTAAGGTTACACTTTTACCCTTATCTGGTAAAAATTTAGATAATACAGAACCAAAGATAGCATTACCTTTATTATCAGTGGCAACAATTTCTTGTTGCACGCCACCTTTTAACTCATCATCAAGAACCATTTCTAGCCCATCAAGGCCTTTATCATCAGTACCGACAAAGCCTAATACTTGAGCCGCTAGCACACCATTTGGATAATAGCGCTTAGATTCTTCCACGAAATTGAGGCCTGCAATATTATTATCCTTAATAACTTGTTGTACCGCTTTTGATTTATCCGCATCCATCATACGGTTCAACCAAACAAAAGCCGTATCCTCTTGTAAGGCTTTTACAATATTTTCTTTGGACATGGTTACATACGGAGATATGAGATCTGCAATCTCTTGAGGCGACTGTTTAATCATCTTCGGATCCGCATATAACGATTTTGTAACCACACTCATGGCCAACGGCTTACCATTACGGTCATAGATTGTACCGCGCGGCGATTGTAATTTTCTATCTACTTGAACTTGTAATAAGTTTTTCTTCTCTAGGTCAAAGGTATCAAAGACCTGTAACTGTGCTAAACGCCCGATAAGGACGAAGGCAACGGTCATGAGTATGGCAAGGCACCATGTAGTGCGACTCCAATCACTCATGCGTAGTAACGCTTTATTAAATAACTTCATCATTTCTCCACTGGACGGCGTAACTTATGGTCTAATGCATCATATAGCGCATCTGGTTCATTAGGAATCACTCCATTTTGTACCTGACCTAATAAATACTGCAATCCTTCCCCCACTTTTTTCCCTGCAAGCTGAATAACTCGTTCGTCATAATTTAAATCCTTTGTATGGATAGGCATCTCTAAACTAAGGTCTGCCATACATTCCCCAAAGGCTAATGTACCATCCGTTGATGCATAGGGCTTCCCACAGCCTAATACATCAGCAGCACAAACCTTAGCTAATTGCTCCCATGCGGTCCGCATGATTTGACTATCTCGGAACTCACCACTGCGAGCTTCTTTACGGATCCACTTTTTCTCATTAGCTTCTCCATTTTGTACAAAATAGTGAAAGCGCATGTGATTTTTTACAATCCAAGCTACACGGCGCACAAAGGTTTTCGGATATCCCAAACGGGTGAGCAACGTCTCTGTCATCTCAGCGCCTAATGTATCGTGGCCACGATCGGTCAATCGGCCATTAATAACAGCTCGCACCGTAGGCATACCCTTCGCCACATCGTGTAATAGAGCGCCCCAACGCAATGTTAAGTCTGGTTCTGTATGAGATACAACGGCTAATGTATGATACCAACCATCAAATTCATGGAAGTCTTTTTCTTGTGGTAAATTCACAAGATGGTATAGCTCTGGTAAAATAGGCACTTCACGAGCCACGCCATTTTCTACAACGCGACAAGAGCACTCGGCCAAGCGAGATTGTACTAATACATCAAGGCCCTTAGCCACAGCGGGCTCTAACATGAGTCGGTCCAGTTCACTACGGACTCTCTCAAGAGATAACCCAGGCACACGATAAAATGCCTTTGGCATAGCTTCTAATAAGTCTTCGGTAGGTAAGAAATCTAGCTTTGCCACAAAGCGGCATGCTCTAAATAATCGCAATGCGTCTTCTTCGAAGCGTTGCTGTGCATTGCCAATGGTTCGCAATGTCTTATGCTTGATATCTCGACGTCCCCCTACTAGGTCTATGACCTCACCAAAACGATTCATCGCCATGCCATTGACCGTAAAGTCGCGACGCAACACGTCTTCCTCCAAGGTATCGGCATAAGCGATTTCTTCTGGTCGATGACTATCCGCTCCATATCGTTCAGTGCGATACGTTGCAATTTCATATTGCTTTCCTTCTAGTGTAGCTACTACTACACCAAAAGATTTTCCTACTAAGTCTGTCGTTTGAATATCTTGACCGCGTAGGACTTCAATTACCGTATCAGGGCGTGCAGACGTCACAATATCAAAGTCATGAGGCTTTTGATGCATCAAAATATCACGCACTGCTCCGCCAATGATATAGGCTTCATAACCTGCTTCTTCTAATACAGTCAATATTCGATTGGCTTGTTCCATCATGCACACTCCTTTCTGAACTAGTCTAACCTTTATTTTACTACAAATGAAAGCATGAAAAAAGTGCAATCCTATAAGGATTGCACTCGTTCTGCAATAGCTGTACCCGTCGGTGTTACCGCAAGGCCGCCATCACTTGTTTCACGCAATGCTGCTGGCATAGCGCGACCGATATTATTCATTGCTTCAATAACTTCATCTGGTGGAATTTGACTTTCAATATTCATCAAAGCCAATTCAGATGCAGTAATGGCATGAACTGCATAGAAACCATTACGTTTAACGCACGGTACCTCTACAAGCCCTGCTACTGGATCACAGGCAAGGCCCAATAAGTTTTTCATGCACAATGCGATAGCATGTCCTACTTGACGAGGCGTACCACCCATCATTTCTACAATAGCACCGGCAGCCATACAAGCGGCCGTACCAATTTCTGCTTGGCAACCGCCAACGGCACCGGCCACACAAGCGCGATTCGCTACGACATTGCCAATGCCAGAGGCAGCCAAGAAGCCCTTTACCATAGTTGCTCTATCTAGCTTGTAATGGTCCGCTACTGCTTTCACCGCACCAGGCATAACACCACAAGATCCAGCCGTAGGGCACGCAACAATGCGGAACATCTTTGCATTTGCTTCATTAACAGCAATAGCATAGGTCATAGCTTTGTACGCAATATCACTCATAAATCTTGGTGTTTGTCCATTAAGCTGTGCTGCCTGGCCACCGGACATACCAGACGCTGTTTTTTCTGCATAGTCTATACCATCTTGAATAGAACCTTCAAAGATGTCTAAACGATGCTCTATTTCACGAATAACCGCTTCTTCACTGCGGTCATAATTTTCTAATTCATAACGCAGTACTACTTCACCAAAGGAAATGTTATTTTCCTCAGCTAAGCGAATAATATCTGCAATTGTATCGTATGCATAACTCATCATTCGCCCTCCTATAACGCTTCAAAGGTCATCACATCTTGAATGCCTGGACACTCGCGCATAAACTGAACGGTAATAGGATTTACTACTGTATCGGTAGTAATGACCATCACTGCATCCTTGTGCTTACCCTTACGGAATACACGCATGGTAGCAATATTAATATCGGACTCACTCAATGCTTGGCTCACAAGAGAAATGGCACCAGGTCTATCCTCATGAAATACGACAAGGGTAAACTCATCGCCAGTAATAGACATATCATTGCCATCTACTTCGGTAATCATAATTTGACCACCACCAAGAGAACGACCAATAACAGTCATATGGCGATTATGTTCATCGTACATATCAAAACGAACTACATTAGGATGGCCTACATCGAGAGGAGACTCAATAAAGTTGTACTCCATCCCCTCTTTCTCAGCTAATTTATGAGCAACACGAATATTCGTATCATCCTCTTTGAACCCCAATAAACCGCCAATCAAAGCACGGTCTGTACCATGACCTTTATAGGTCTTCGCAAAAGATCCATATAAGGTTAAATCTACCTTTTTAGGTGTGGAACGGAAAATACACCGCGCCATCTTACCTAGCCGCGCAGCACCAGCTGTATGCGAACTAGACGGGCCAATCATAACAGGCCCTATAATATCAAAAATACTATTCATACACGCCTCTATATACACATAAACAATGTGAAAATCTTACTTTACCTATAGTATAACAATCAATATTTAAACATGTCTATATGCACATTAGAGGCATCTTTGTGTAACTACAGAGGACTCACAGTACTGTAAAAAACGCACCTAAGGATAATCCTAGGTGCGTTATTTATAACAACAGTCCTAAATCATAAAAGAGAGGGGAAGTAGGACTGTAGTTAATAAGTTAATGGATCCTATTAGCCCAAGATAGCTTTCATGTCAGCTTCTGGAGTTGTAATTGGATGTAATTGGAATTTTTCTACCAAAATGTTCAATACATTGCTGGAGAAGAATTTAGGCAAGGAAGGTCCGATGTAGATGTTGCGGATACCCAATGCCAACAATGTTAACAAGATACATACCGCTTTTTGTTCGTACCAGGACAATACCAATGTTAATGGCAAGTCATTTACGTCACATTCAAATGCACCAGCCAAAGCTACTGCTACTTGAATAGCGGAGTAAGCATCGTTACATTGACCCATATCAAGGATACGAGGGATACCACCGATTTCACCGATGTTAAGGTCGTTGAAGCGGAATTTACCACAAGCCAATGTCAATACTACAGTATCATCTGGAGTTTGTTTTACGAATTCTGTGTAGTAGTTACGACCTACTTTAGCACCGTCACAACCACCAACTAAGAAGAAGTGTTTGATTGCGCCAGCTTTAACAGCGTCGATTACTTTATCAGCAATGCCCAATACTGTGCCATGACCGAAACCAGTAGTTACTTCGTGACCACCGTTGATACCAGTGAATTCTTGAGCTTCTTTGTAGCCGCCCAATTCGATTGCACGGTTAATAACAGCGGAGAAGTCTTTAGTGCCGTCTTCTTTTTCTTCTACGTGTGCACAGCCGTCGAAACCTACCATATCTGTAGTGAAGATATTAGCTTTGTAGTTTTCTTTTGGTGGCATAATGCAGTTTGTAGTGAACAAGAATGCGCCAGGAACGTCAACGAATTCTTTTTGTTGGTTTTGCCATGCAGTACCGAAGTTACCTTTTAATTGAGGATGTTTTTTCAATTCAGGGTAAGCGTGGCAAGGTAACATTTCACCATGAGTATAGATGTTTACACCTTTACCGTCAGTTTGTTCCAACAATTGTTTCAAGTCGTGAAGGTCATGACCAGTTACAACGATGAAAGGACCTGGTTCTACAGTCAAAGGTACTGTAGTTGGTACTGGAGTACCATATGTTTCAGTGTTAGCTTTATCAAGAACAGCCATACATTTCAAGTTGATTTGACCGAATTCCATCAACAAGTTCAACCATTCTTCAGCACTGTGGTCTTTAGCGAATTCTACCATGCCTTTGATGAACCAAGCATCAACTTCAGGATCATGGAAACCAAGGCGTGCAGCATGCCATGCATAAGCAGCCATACCACGCATACCTAACAATAAAGTGGAACGAAGGGATACGATATCTTCTTCACCTTTCCACAATTGTTCCCAATCGAAGTTTTGTGCTGCGCTATCGATTTTTGCATGATAAGCGTTTACTTCGTCGATGAATTCTTGAACGCGGTCTTCAGAGAAGTTTACGTTTGTTACACACATGAACAAACCACGCATTAAATAGTCAACGCCTTCTTTAGTTTGGCCTTTTACGTCTAAAGCGCGTGCTAAACCAACTAAAGCAGCAGTTAATTCGTCTTGTAAGTTAGCAACTGGTGCAGTTTTACCACATACACCTTGTACAGTACAGCCGCCTGGAGCTGCAGATTGTTCGCATTGATAACAGAACATGCTCATTTAAAAATCCTCCTTTGCGAGACTTTCTCGCATACAAGCTAGATAATATCAAACCTATACATTACACTGATGAATTATCAGGTGTCTGATTGATTACATTTGAAAGTATAACGTAAAGATGATACAATTTCTGTAGCTTGAGCAACAAATAAAAACTTTTTCAAAAATTTTCCTTGCTTCCCTTTTGGAACAGGTAGACCATTCGATCTAACTATATTATTATACAATAATCATTTTAAATTACTATAAACTTTTTCACACTGGAGGTATCTATGAAGCAAATACTTTCAAATGATATTATCAACCAATATCTACCTACCCTCATACATTGTCCTCTATTCAATAAATTAGGTGAGCCTGAATTAAGAGGCTATTTACATAATGCAAAGGTTATCGTTCATAGCTATAAGAAAAACGATTTCATAGCCCTCTCTGGAGATCCTATGGAAGGTATCGGTGTTATTCTCGAAGGTAGCGCTTTACTAACGCGAGAAAATGTAATGGGCCAACGTGTAATTATGGCTAATCTTGAACAATCTGATATTTTTGGTGAAGCATTACTATTTAGTAAGCAACCTCTATGGCCTGCTACTATAAAAGCGACAAAGGTAACCAAGATTATGTTCATCCCTCTCGAAACATTTATCGATACATTGCCAGATTGCCAACAATGCCAAACTAAAATCTTATCTAACCTATTAGAGGACTTATCTGAAAAGGCCATCCTTTTAACAAGAAAAGTTCATTACCTAACACTAAAAGGTATGCGCGAAAAGATTTTTGCGTACTTAACAGATATTTATAAGCGCCAACAGTCTACAACAATTCATCTACCGCATAACCGCGAGCAAATGGCAGAGGTGCTAAACGTATCCCGTACAGCACTTAGCCGTGAGCTCGGTCGACTTCGCGATGAAGGCATTATAGATATTACAGGTCGCACGGTAACGTTAAAAGATATTGAAGGAATTGAAGAATTTGGTTTTAATAGTTTCTAACATGTAATCGCCCTATCGTTTTTAAAATGTAATCAAATCGTCGTTTCTAATAAATAATACAATTATTCGTTCTAACATATAATCAAACGAAAAAGGTCTCCCTAGATCATCTAGGGAGACCTTTTATAGTTTAATTATTTTCTTTGGTTATTAGAACCAATGAGATAAATCGAATTCTTCACCAATAGTTGCTTTCACATGAGCACGGCCTAAGTAAAGGCCAAGCAATGTTAAGCTAATTTTAGACATCGGCGTATGATCAAATACATCCGCTAAATCTAATAGAACTGGAGAAATATCATCCATAATATCACGTGCTTCTTGACCTCTAAAGGCAGTCGGTTTGCTCTTCATAAGTGCAATGAGATCACGTTGAACCATAGAATCAGAAATACGAGTTTGTCTAAAGAAACGAGGTGCTAAAGACTCGTCAACCAATGCCAGTTTATAAAGATTGGAGTTCAAACTACGTACCACATAACGTGGATCCACACCGTGACCATCAGTAGCACGGAAGAGTTCCTCCTTGGAGAAGCCACGATAGTTAAACACAAATGGATAGGAATTGGATAACACTTGAGCTAATGTAATTGGTTCGCGTTCCTCTTGCGTACAGCGTAAATAGTCTAGCTGGCGGTAGAAAGAATTGTTTTGAGGCAAATCAGAAATGAATGGCTCAATATATTTTTCTACATAATGTTGGAAGTGAATCAATCCATAGTTATTAGAGTTTCTAGAGTATTGTAACAATAATGTCAATGCCATGACTTGGAAATGACCTAGTGTTAAATGTGGCAATACGCGTAACGCATCAAAGGCTACAAGGTACGGTGTACTAGACTTAGGCGATTGTACTACATCTAGGAATGCACCTAACGCAGCGGATTTCATCCACTCTGTATTCGTAGCGGCATACGCCTTTTGCATACTCATCAATGCTTCTTGAATAACAATATTATCTAAAAGCGCGTTAACTTCAGCTAACTTGGTAATATTAAGAGCTGCTAACGCATCTCTTGTAATGGATTCCACATAATGTTGTGTATCGCCATGTAATACACCAAAAGCATGAACAAATGGTGCAATCGCTAACTCAACACATTTATCTTCATGTGCCGCTTTAGCCCATTGCCCTGTAGGTACCTCTTCTTCAACCATACTAGCTGCCGCTAGTTGTGCCTCTATTTCAGAAGCGTCAAACAAGCGTGTTTCATCCAATACAGATGGACCTTCTGCTGTTTGTACCTCATCGGCACCACCAATCATTTGCGTAACATCTAAATTCTCAGCTTCATCAGCTTCTAAAGCTTCTACAGATTCACCCATAGCAATCGTATCCTCTACGGAATTAGCACGATTACGAAGTTCATCTGTTACTGCATCGAGAACAATAGTCTTATCCATCAATGGAGTAGCATTATGCTCAACATTTTGAAGTCTATTATCTGAAACAGCGGGCATTACAATGGTTTCATCCATACTAGGTGCTATTGGACTAGATACTGGAACCTCTTGGGAAGCAGATTCTTGTTGGATAGATTCACCAGAAACAGTTGAATCTTTAACAGGTTCCTGTTCTTCCAAGATTGGTTTACCAGACTCTGTCTGAGTTGACTCTGCTTGATGACCTAAGGCTAATGAATATCCTGTAGAGGAATTTTCAACATGTAATTGATTCCCATCTCGTCGATTATAGGATGTATCTTCATGATCCACCATAGATTCAGAAGCTTCGGAATCCTTATTGTCATCTATAATGGAGGCTGTATATACATTGGTTCCGCCTTCATGTGTAACCGTTACATCCCCAACCTTGGATTCATTAACGGACCTTTCTTTATGATGTTCATCATTAAGCTTAGTACCAGATTTATCACGATGCTCATGTTTCGGTTGGCTTTCACCATCATTACGATTAAAAACAGCGTAACAAATAGCAAAAAATCCAAGCGCCACAACGGCTAATACAAAATACGGTATTACGTTTGACATACTATCCCCCTACATCAACGCTTCATTATATGCAGCACGTTCACCACCAATGCTCTTAGGTCGAACACGACAAGCTGTTACATGGGCCCCACCAATTTCTTTAATGCTGAGGCGTACTGGTACGGTAACATGTTTCATGTGCATTCCTATGAAAGTATCCCCAATATCGATACCAGCATCAGCTTTAATAAATTCAACCATTACTGGATCTTCAAAACGTTCATAAGCAGTAACAGCCATAGCTCCACCTGCATGACGTTGAGGCACTACATTAACCTCTTCCTCCCATGTTACCGCGCTACGTTCCATAACAAGCGCACGGTTAATATGTTCGCAGCATTGAACAGCTAAATTAAGACCTTTAGCTTTAACTGCTTTATATATCTCATCAAATAAGACCTGAGCCACATCAATGTGGGAATCAGTACCTATTTTCTTACCCATAACTTCGCTAGTGGAACAGCCCACAACGAATAATTGACCTTCTCGAACCTTTGCCAAATCGAGTAATTCAGCCATCGCTGTGCGCACTGACTGACGAATAGTTTCTACAGAAGTCATGATATCGCCTCACTCACTTTGAATGTATAAATCTATATGTATATTATCACAAAATGGACAGAATCGGTAGACTTTACTCTACGCAATACAAGTGAACATTACATAAGACTATAGTAATTATAAAAGTAGTTTTATTTATTACTATCATACTAATAAACAATGTAATAATCATTAAATATATACATTTACCGTGATACATATGGATTTTCTACAAATAAAAAGAGGCTTGCAAAGCAAGCCTCCTTTAATCACTCAGCGGTGATATTAGATTTTTCTGTAAGGTTTTTGACCTTGTTCGTAGAAGTTGTTACCTTCAGTATCACCAACTACGATGCAAGGGAAATCTTCAACTGTCAATTCAGCCAAAGCTTCTGGACCAAGTTCACCATAAGCAAGTACTTCGTATTTTTTGATGGATTTTGCAATCAATGCTGCAGCGCCACCAACTGCTGCGAAGTATGTGCAACCATTTTTCTTCATGGATTCAACTACTGCTGGTTTACGGGAACCTTTACCGATCATGCCTTTGATACCTTGATCAAGCATTGTTGGTGTGTAAGCGTCCATACGACCAGAAGTTGTAGGACCAGCGGAACCAATTGGGTCACCAGGTTTTGCAGGTGTTGGGCCAAGGTAGTAAACGAATTTGTTAGTCCAATCGATTGGTAATTTTTCACCGCGTGCTAAAGCTTCAGTCATAACTTTATGAGCAGCGTCACGAGCGGAGTAAATTTTGCCAGTGATAAGTACGCTATCACCAACTTTTAATTTACGGGAAAACTCTTCATTATATTCTTCAGTATTAATGCGAATTGTTTCAGCCATTGTAATTACCTCCTACCGATTAAAGTACTACGTGTTTATGACGAGCAGCATGACACATAATAGTAACAGCAACAGGAAGGCCGGCGATATGAGTTGCACCCCATTCGATGTTTACACCGATACAAGTTGTTGTGCCGCCCAATTGTGGACCGATACCAGTTTTGTTAACCATTTCCAAAATTTCTTCTTCCAATTTTGCATACTCAGGATCTTTATGAGGAGTGCTAATATCGCGAAGCAAAGCTTTTTTGGACATAACAGCTGCTTGGTCCATAGTACCACCAATACCTACGCCAAGTACGATTGGAGGGCATGGGTTAGGGCCAGCATGTTTTACGATTTCAAGAACTGCATTTTTAACGCCTTCAACGCCATCTGCAGGTACCAACATAGCTACGTCAGATTTGTTTTCGGAACCGAAACCTTTAAGTTCTACGTTGATTTCTACTTTATCGCCAGGAACGATATCGATGTAGATGATTGCAGGTGTATTGTTTTGAGTGTTTTTACGGTTGAACAATGGTTCTGCTACAACGGATTTACGAAGGTAACCTTCTACATAGCCTTGAGCAACACCTTCATTGATAGCTTCTTTAAGGTCGCCACCAACGAAATGTACGTCTTGACCTACTTCTACGAATACCAATGTCATACCAGTATCTTGGCAGTATGGACGATCTTCAGCATCAGCAATTTCTGCATTTTTGATGATTTGATCGAGAACGATGCAACCAACTGGAGACTCTTCTGTTTCACGGCCTTTTTTCAAGCCTTCATAGATGTCTTTTGGCAAGTGGTAAGCTGCGTCCATACACATTTGACGGACTGTTTTTGTGATTTCAGATACTTGAATCTCGCGCAAGATAATCCCTCCTCAGGAACATAGTTGAATATTAATTCTAATTACCGTGAGATAACTTTTTACTCTCGAGTATATGAAATATATGTATCTCATACACATCGAGATTAACTCTATGCATCAATCGTAACACACAATATACAGGCTTTCAACGGCTTAACTATACAGTTTTCTCAATGCTTTTTCATATTTTGAGAATAATTTTCATGAATATCGCTGTATATATTTCGGCATGTCAACATCACTTTTTTACCGTTTTTCGTCCCCAAAAAATCACTTCGACGATGTGATAAAAGTCATAGTTAATCATAGGTTGAAAGTATTTTTATACTCTTTATCACAATCAACTTTTAGAGGTAAGAACTAGGTTAAAAGCACCTTATAAATGCAGAGTATATCTAAGATGATGAATACGCTTTTAAGCTACTTGATATTACTTTTCAAATAAAAGGTTTAAACTTTTTTACAATGCATATGTATACCGATTATATTCAATATACTTATATTGCTAACTCTTAAGAAAATATACATTATGAATCCCTTATAAATATAGGAATTATCTATGTTTATTCATCTCTATAGATTATATAAATTTTAATGACTTGCTTATCACTATTTTTGATAAGTTATTTTTTGTATAAAGTTATGTGTTTTAGTCATAATTAACGCCTTTTGATTTATAGTAATTTTAAAAAAAACGCTTGCTTTTATAATTAATCTAACATATAATAACAATCGTACCATTCCTCGATAGCTCAGTTGGTAGAGCAATCGGCTGTTAACCGATCGGTCGTAGGTTCGAGTCCTACTTCAAGCGCCATGTGGCTCGTTGGAGAAACGGTTAACTCACATGCCTTTCACGCATGCATTCACGGGTTCGAATCCCGTACGAGTCACCATTTGTCAATTACATCACTTCGGTGGTGTTTTTTTTATTTCTTCATCAAGTATGTTTATATAGATATTTGTAAGTTTTGTATTTCTTTGAACTATAGAAGAAGAAATATAAGATGTGAGTGTTTTTATTTTTTCATCATTATTTGCATTATAGCTTTCATTGCAAAATAGTTTAGTACTTGAACTTTCGTATTCTAACATCCAATAAACATTTTTTTTAAAACTTCCATGATTTACAGGCTCTTGAATAATTGGATGGTAACTAGATGTATTAAGTTCTTGATAATAACGATCTAAATAAGATGCATTATTAAGTGTTTCTTCTTGAAAGAGTTTCATTTGATTTTCTAGTATTTTAGTTGGTGCTTGTAAAGCAAGAAGTTCATACATACTTGCTGAATAGAGTTGATTATAGATAAGATAT
>NZ_CALJSP010000162.1:0-3524 GCF_937975875.1 Veillonella dispar
AAAAATGGTACTAACGGTATGACTCGTATCGTTTACGAAGATAGCAACAACAATAAACACGAAGTTGCTACTACTGATGACGGCTTGAAATTCACTGGTAACAACGAAAGCGTTGTAAACAAAAACAAACTTAACTCCACAGTTAAAGTTAAAGGTGAAGGCGTTACTGAAGAGCAAGAAAAAACATTTGAATCTGCTGCAGGTAACATCGCTGTAACTGCTGATGGTCACGATACTTTGAACATTCGCTTGAATAAAAACATCAAAGGCATCGATAGCATCCAAACTAAGGAAATCCACTTAGGTACACCTGATAACTACACAACAATTAAGAAAGATGGAGACCGCATTAAATACGGTGACAAAACATTCGCTAACACTGACGATATCTGGACAATCCAAGCTAACGGCACAGATGTTCCAGCTAACGGCGGTAAAGTAAATGTTAAAGGTGCTGACGGTATCACAGTATCCAAATCTGCTAATGGCGAAATGACAATTAGCGGTGCTGGCCTTGGTACAATGAGTAGCTTCAACGTTAAATCTTCTGGTAATACTACTGCTGATTCTGAAACAGCAGCTAAGAAAATCACAGATGGTAAAACTGTTGAATTCTCCGGCGGTAAAAACCTTACTGTAAAACAAACTAGCGACGAAAACGGCGCTAAAGTAGAATATGCATTGAGCAACAATGTAAATCTTACTAACGAAGGTTCCTTAACAGTTGGCGATACTAAGATCACTGATGGTGGCTTAGTAATCAACAATGGCCCATCCGTAACTAAAGACGGCATCAATGCTGGTAATAAACAAATTACTAACGTTGAAGATGGCGTAAACGATACAGATGCAGTTAACGTACGTCAATTGAAAGCAGCTAAAACTAACCTTGTTGACGGTCAAAACACTAAAGTGACTGGCGATGGTTCTAAAAACAACCCTTACAAAGTTAATGTTGAAGGCGATTTGAATAAAATCACTTCCATCACTAACAAAGAAGGTGACGGTAAATTAGAATTCAAAGGTGACCAAGTAGTTAACGTAGCTGGCGACAACACAATCAAGCTTGATGGTAAAACTGGTGACATCACTGGCTTAACTAACAAAACTCTTGATTCTGCTGACTTCGCAACTAAAGGTCGTGCAGCAACTGAAGAACAATTGAAACTTGTTCAACAAGAAGCAGCTAAGAAATCTACTGAAAAAGTACAAGCTAAAGCTGATGCTAATAACATCGCTAAAGTAGCTCCTAAAGCTGGCGATACATTTGGTGCAGCTGGTGCAACATACGAAGTATCTGTAGATAAAAACGACGTGAAAGATGCAGCTCGTGAAGCAGTTACTGTAACAGGTGACAACAAAGCGATCACTGTAGATGTTCAACCAAATGCTACTAACCATACAACTAACTACCAAGTTAACTTCAATGGTAAGGAAGCAGCTAAACAAATTCCATTGACTTACAAAGAAAATGGTGGCAACGCTAGAACAGTAATGTTATCTGACGGTTTAGACTTCTCTAATGGTGTAAATACTACTGCTCACACTGATGCGAACGGTAAAGTATCCTTCGATGTGAAAGGCGACCTCACTAACATCACTTCCATTTCCAATAACTCCAATGGTCCTAAAGTATCCTTCGGTGGCGATACTGTAAATATCACTGGTGGCAACCTCAACATGGGTGGTAACAAAATCACTAATGTTCAAAAAGGCACTAATGATACAGATGCAGTAAACGTTAAACAATTGAAAGATTCCCGTACTACATTGACATCTGATGATCATTCCGTAGTATTGAAGAAAACTGAATCTGCTGACGGCGGCTTGAACTATGACCTTTCTGTAAAAGGTGCAGTTGACCCTCGCGTTGATCAATTAAATGAAGAAATCGGTCGTGTAGGTGCACAAGGTGCAGCATTGTCCGCATTGAAACCTATGCAATACGATCCATTGGAACCAACTCAAATCATGGCTGGTTATGGTAACTACCGTGGTAACTCCGCGATTGCAGTGGGCGTAGCTCATTACAAAAACGAATCCACAATGTTCCATGGTGGCTTGTCCTGGGCTGGCGGTTCTAGCCATATGATGGCGAATGCTGGTGTAACTTGGAAAGTTGGTAACAGAGATGCTGAAGCAGCTGTAGCAGATCGCTACCGTAAAGGCCCTATCAGTTCTGCATATGCAGTTCAAACTGAAATGGCTGCAATGAAAGCTCAAAATGCCGGATTAAAAGGTGAAGTATCCGACTTGAAATATGAAAACGAACAAATTAAAGCTCAAAACGCTGGTCTACAAAGTGAAGTAGAAGTATTGAAAGCTCAAATGGCTGCAATGATGGCGAAAATGGGTATGTAATTAGTTACACTTTCAGAAAACTTTCAAAAAAACTAGGAATCTAATCCTAGGTATGGATATGACTGGTAAGGGTTCCCTCGGGAGCCCTCATCCAGCACATTAATTCGACTATGAAAAGAGGAATAGATATGAAAAAATCTACAATGCTTGCTTTCACAGCAGCAGTTTTATTGAGCGCAGCATCCTTCACTGGTCACGCAGCAAGCGCTCCAACATATGATGACAACTTGATCTTACCTAACCCTGCATCCGCACCTGGTTTGAGCAATGTTGTATTGGTACCTGTGGCTAGCCCACAAGTAGTACAATCTCTTCATGATTATGTGAAAGCATGGGAAAATGCGGAACAAAAAATCGCCTTAGCAGAAGCTAAACGCGACAATCATGAACAATTGACTAAAGCTGATAAAAAATGGTTACATTCCAAGGATAAACATAACTATGCTGATTACTTCCGTACGCATTCCATTGGCCGCGTACACGGTTTTGAAACAGCTTTAAATTGGAACGGTGAAAACCGCAACAAAAACGAATACGAATACTTTGAAACACCAAAATACAATGAAAAAGATGGCTTCGTAAACAGCTATGGCTTCAATGTATTGCGTGGCATGGTAGATCGTGTTAACGAAGTTGTACAAAAACAAAAACAAGTTGGCGGTCCTATGAATGACGATGAAGCACAAGCATTAGAAGATGCAATCTTGGATATCCTTGCTCAAGAGCAAGAACATGTATCTAACGAAGAACTTCGTCACTACATGAACGAAACAATTTGGTTCGCTGCTAAAGAAACCGTTAAAAATAAAGCGAGCGAAGAACCAACTGCTGCTGATGAGCACGTAGTAGACCTTCGCAAAGCTATCAACGAACCAATGGGTAGCAATGACTACAACAAAGTTGATTTGCGTAGTGCAATCCAACAATAATTGGTATCTATAGTGATGTAGGTATTAAAGCCTTGTATTCTCTCGTTAAAAGGCTTAGTTGATCTCTAATACATACTGATGATATACGTGTATCCCTTACATGCACGTGTATCTACAATGACACAATGGCCCTTATAATGAGTTTGTGAGGGCCCCTGTACCCTGGACCCCCGACTAGGGAACACAAATCCTTATTAAACAACGCCATCCGGTTGGATGGCGTTGTTTTTATAT
>NZ_CALJSP010000163.1:0-1986 GCF_937975875.1 Veillonella dispar
TATTTTTCATCTATGAACCTATTACACTAGGACTAGATGTTGAAGATATAACGATTTTAGCAGTACCAACAATTGTAGGCACTTTTTTATTTCAATACTTTATGGGGTGTACCGTTTTTCATAGACCATTTTTAGGATATGGATTAGTTGGTATTCTTTGGGCTCTTACATTCCCACTCCTTTTCCATTGGTCCTATGTTAAGCCTTTATATTTCTATGAATTCGCTAATGACTTCTTATTTGGCCTACTCATTTTTATGGGCTTATCTGGAATTCAATTCTTACTAAATCAAACGAATCGCCTTCATAAAACCACATCATTAATCATGGCAATCATTACCATGATATTAAGTCTTATCCCATTCTTACAAATAGGATACTATCTAACTACTTGGCATTGTTTAACGCCAGCTAGTTTACTAGCAGTATATATGACAAACCCTGAGGAAGCCTTTGGATTCTTAAAAAATGCTGCTGGTATTCCTGGTCTTATCGCTGTTGGTATCGGTCTAGTAGCTTGGACGTATCTACTCTACTGGTCTAATCTAGGAATGAAAGCAGTGGTAAACTTAAATACTACACGACCTATGCGCTCCACATTACTCATTGTGTCTATTGTAGCATTCTTAGTTTATGTACCATTCTTCTTATTCCCTAAAACATGTATTGTAGCAAATTGGATTGCTGCTGGCGATTATGTAAAACAGATGCAACAATATAATGATAACCATCATTTAGTATTTGATTCCTTCAATTTAGATACAAAGGAAACCGCTGCCAACAAAGCACCTGGAACTATTATATTAGTAATTGGTGAATCTAGTTCTCGCGATTATATGAAGGTATATAATCCAAACTTCCCTTATGACGACACGCCATGGCAAGGTAATATGCGCTCTGATAATAAAGATTTTGTATTCTTTGACAACGCATACTCATCGTATGTACAAACAGTACCTACTCTTGAACGCGCTTTATCTGAACGCAATCAATATGATGATAAACCATTCCTTGATTCAGCAAATATCTTAGACGTAGCAAAAAAAGCTGGTTATACCACTTCTTGGTTTAGTAACCAAGGCGTGTTTGGTGAATACGATACAGCCATTTCACTAATGGCAAAAACTGCAGATACTACAAAATGGTCTCATGAATCATATGCCTTCTCTGATCGCTATGATGAATCACTATTGCCTTTATTACAATCTGTAGATCCTTCAAAAAACAACTTTATTGTTATTCATATTATGGGTAGTCATATTTACTACAATGATCGTTATCCACATGAATTTAGTAAATGGAAACAGGGCCCTTATCCAGATGGTCAAGAAGCATATGCTAATAGCCAACTTTATACAGACTGGTTATTACAACAAATTTATACTTATGGCAAAGAAAAATTAAACCTACAAGCAATGGTTTATTTCTCTGACCACGGTGAAAGTTTAGATAAATCTCACAATCCAGATACCTTTGACTTTGTAATGACTCACATTCCATTCTGGATTTATTTATCCCCTCAATATCGTGCGGAGTATCCTCAAACTGCAGCAGAACTTACTAAGCATGAACATCAATACTTTACAAACGATTTACTATATGACACATTAGTCGGCCTCATGCATGCACCTAACCAACGCTATGATGCAACACGAGACTTCAGTAATGGTAAGTATCGATTTAATTTACATAACCTTACTACTTTACTAGGAGAACAGCCATTAACTAATGATCCTGTAAATGCAGGAAAATAAATATTACACTTTCTAGTAATGAATACATCATTTTAATATTTAATGATCGCTAGTTAAGATTGCAGTAAATTTAATCAAACAAAAAAAGAGATGAGTTAACAACTCATCTCTTTTTTTGTTTGATTAATAGATCAATATCCTCTTCCGTATAAACGTCAATATTATTCTTTAATAAAGCCTCTACAGTGCATCCATGACCCTCCCGCAGGGTTTTAGTAAAGGTACCATCATA
>NZ_CALJSP010000164.1:0-21921 GCF_937975875.1 Veillonella dispar
GGAACTGATGGATCTGGCGGATGCAGAAAAAGTCTCACCTGGAATCATTGCGTGCCGCCTGGAAGCCGAAACTTCCGGACGGGCTTATCAGGACGTATGGAAGCAGATGGATGAAACCATTCCGGTATTCATGAAGTCCATACGCCGCGGCCTGGGGGACCACAGTAAATCAAGGAGTGGACTGGTCGGCGGCGACGCGAGAAAGCTGTATGACAAAGAACCGCTGCTGCTGGGACCTCTTGCCAAGAGAGCGGCCGCCTACGCAGTGGCAACAGCAGAAGCGAATGCCAAAATGATGTGTATCGTAGCTTGTCCGACAGCTGGCTCCTGCGGTATTGTTCCTGCGGTAGTGGCAGCGGTAGGTGAACATGTAGGGGCTAAACGCTATGATTATACCCGTGCGCTGTTTACAGCGGCAGGAATCGGCCATGTGGTTGCGGAAAACGCTTCCATAGCCGGAGCGGTTGGCGGTTGCCAGGCAGAATGCGGCACAGCGGCTGGTATGGCGGCAGCGGCAGCTATTGATCTGCTGGGAGGTACTACAGAACAGATGAAAAATGCCATTGCTCTGGCATTGAAGAATATTCTGGGACTTACCTGCGATCCGGTAGCCGGACTGGTGGAAGTGCCCTGCGTTAAGAGAAATGGATTTGAGGCTGTGCACACCCTGGTGGCTGTAGAAATGGCTATGGCGGGTATTAAAACACAGATTCCGGTAGATGAAGTAGTCTCTGCTATGGATCAAATCGGCAAACTCATGCCGGTATCCCTCAGGGAAACAAGTCTTGCCGGACTGGCTGCCACAGAAACCGGAAAGAGAATCGCGGATAAACTGAGCCGGGAGAATAAAGACTGTTGATAATATAATAATAAAAAGCTCTGAAGTGGAATACCTACTTTAGAGCTTTTTATTATGGGAGAAACAGGGCAAAGAAAAAGACCACCGGATTACCGATGGTCTTTACAAAAAATGGAGCGGGTGAAGGGAATCGAACCCTCGCGACCAGCTTGGAAGGCTGGGGCTCTACCATTGAGCTACACCCGCAAAAAAAAATGGTCGGAGCAGCAGGATTCGAACCTGCGACCCCCTGGTCCCAAGCCAGGTGCGCTACCAAACTGCGCTATGCCCCGTCATTAATTACTTGCTAATTATAGCAAACCTGGTAGTTGATGTCAACCACTACTCTTGCTGAGTTTTTTACTCTTTTGAGTATCGCTCTGCAACGAAAATTATTATATCATCGATACAAAATAGTGACAAGTACTTTTTTACAACTTCATTAATTTTTTAAATTTTATTAGTTCATATGAAAAAACATGCACCTCTTTCGAGGTGCATATCATTATAGTTTATATTATCTTACCCGATTCTCAAAGATTAAAGTAAGACTATTAGCTATTTAGATTAACCTTCGTAGCTACCGTCTTCAACTACTTGAGGGTTTTTAGCGATGCCTTGTTTTACAGCAACTTCAGCAACTGCTTTTGCAACAGCTGGAGCTACACGAGGATCGAATACGGATGGCATGATGTTTTCTTCGTTCAATTCGCTATCTGGAATCAAATGAGCCAATGCTTCAGCAGCAGCTAATTTCATTTCATCAGTGATTTTGGATGCACGAACATCGATAGCACCACGGAAGATACCAGGGAATACTGCTACGTTGTTGATTTGGTTAGGAGCATCGGAACGACCAGTACCAGCAATGCGAACACCAGCTGCTTTCATGTCAGCATATGTTGCTTCTGGGTTAGGGTTAGCCATTGCGAATACGATAGCATCGTCAGCCAAGTTTTCCAAAATTTCTTTTGTGAATACGCCTGCTGCAGATACGCCAAGAAGAATGTCAGCGCCTTTAGCGTTTTCAGCCAAGTTGCCATGTTTTTCTTCAAGTTTAAGCAAGTCAATCAATTCAGATTGCAAGGAATCAAGACGTTTGTAGTCTTTGTGCAATACGCCAGAGGATACTAACAATGTAATATCGCGAGCGCCTGCAAGGTATAACAAACGAGCAATGTTTGCACCAGCAGCACCAGCACCGTTTACAACGATTTTAGCTGTTGCTAAGTCTTTTTTAACAAGACGAAGAGCACCTTTAACACCAGCTAAACAAGCGATAGCTGTACCGTGTTGGTCATCATGGAATACAGGGATTTCCAATTCTTCTTTCAAACGGTTTTCGATTTCATAGCATTTAGGAGAAGAAATATCTTCCAAGTTAATGCCAGCAAAGTTCTTTTGCAATAATTTTACAGTGTTGATCAATGTATCAGCATCTTTTGTATCTACAACCAATGGAATGCAGTCTACATCGCCGAATTTTTTGAACAATAAGGATTTACCTTCCATTACAGGCAATGCTGCTGCAGCGCCGATATCACCAAGACCAAGTACACGAGTACCGTCGGATACAACGGCAACCATGTTGGAACGGCAAGTTAATTCGAAGGATTCTGCTTCATTATCTTTAATACGCAAGCATGGTTCTGCTACACCTGGTGTGTAAGCTACAGATAAATCATGAGCGTCTTTTAATTCATATTTAGTTCCTACAGTAAGGAAACCTTTTAATTCACGTTTTTTTTGTACAGCTAATTCACGTACGTCCATAATAATTCTCCTTTGTGGATAAACTCGGACTCTTTTGAGTCGGTAATTAATACCTTTAACTAATTGTATTATACAAAATGAAATATAACAATTCAAGTTTTTTCGATATAGTTTTTCGAATATTTTAGAATTAAATTCTATTAATTTACACTAGTAATAAAAATGATAACTAAATAAAAAGTAGATAAGCCATATACGGCTTATCTACTTTGGTATTGTGTACGCATTATATGATAGGACATATAGCATACTGAATATACATTTTTATTTATGCTTTTACAGATGGCAAATTACGGCCATAGAAAATTTCCATCATTTCTTGCTTTAATTGATGTTTAATTTGTTTGATTTCTCGTTCGCTCAATTCAGCTTCAGTAATACCAAATAGGTAATTATCTAAATCAAACTCTTTTAACATCATTTTTGTATGGAAAATATTTTCTTGGTACACATTTACATCAATCATATTGTACATGTTGCGAGTTTTTGCATTGATGTAGTTTTGGATGGAGTTGATGCGATGGTCGATGTAGATTTTCTTACCAGATACGTCGCGTGTAAAGCCACGTACATGGTAGTCCAATGTAAGGATATCGGAATCAAAGCTTTGAATTAAATAGTTAAGTGCTTTAAGTGGAGAGATTTGACCACATGTGGACACTTCAATATCTGCACGGAATGTACTAATCCCTTTGTGCGGATGGCTTTCAGGATAGGTATGTACAGTAAGGTGAGATTTATCAAGATGCATTACTACATCTTCTTTTTCAATTTCCTCTTCAGAAATCAAAATCGTTACAGACGCACCTTGAGGATCATAGTCTTGTTTCGCTACGTTAAGGATGTTGGCACCAATGATACGGCTAACCTCTGTTAAGATAGCTGTTAAACGATCTGCATTGTATACTTCATCAATGTACTGAATGTATTGTTTTTTCTCTTCTTCTGTACGAGTATAACAAATATCATAAATATTAAAACTCAACGTCTTTGTGAGATTATTAAAACCATATAATTTCATTTTAGGCTTTGCTTTAACTGGTGTATCCATGATATGTCATAACCCTTTCCATGCATAGACTTACTATTTTTCTGAAAGCTTTTCAAACCGTATCAGAATAAGCTTTCACCATATAACTAAACAATTTCTTGTTTATACACAAACACTACATCAAACTGTCCATTATCGTAGGTAACGATGGCAAAGGTACCACCAGAGCGGTCGCGAGCCAACGAAATACTGCCTGGATTCACAAATACCGCATCACGAACACGAACCTCACCATGATGATGACTATGACCGGACACGATGAGTCGCGCCCCCATATCAGTGCCTAACTCAATCAGTTTTTGTATTCGATTATAATATGATACCTCATGACCATGAGTCATGTAAATATAGGTATCCTCTAGAGGAATCAACTGTTCTCGCGGTTCTAGAGGCTGTACACGGTCATTATTACCGCGCACTGCATACACAGGAATATCAGTATGTTCCTGCATATAGCGTGCATCATCGCCATAATCACCAGCATGAAGCCACATATCAATTTCTTGGTCTGCTGTAGCCTCCAAGACAAGATCTATATCATCTAGATACCCATGGGTATCACTTAAAATACCAATTCGTTTCATTTTATAAGTTCTCTAATACTATTATATTACATATTTATATGAACTATACCATATAGTTCGAAAATATTAAAGCTTGTTAATTAATTTGCGTAAAGCACGGCCACGATGGCTGATGGTTTCCTTTTCTTCAATGCTAAGTTCTGCCATTGTCTTTTCAAATTCAGGTACATAAAAGTATGGATCATAGCCAAAACCATTGTCTCCTTTTGGCTCATCTTGAACAAGTCCATCACAATAGCCTTCAGCTGTCACTTCACGGCCATCAGGATATACGAGAGCTAAGGCACATACATAATGACCTGTGCGGTCGCTTTTACCTTGCAGTTCGCGAATTAATTTTTCATTATTAGCTTGATCATCACCATGATGACCTGCATAACGCGCAGAATATACGCCTGGTGCCCCATTAAGAGCATCTACGGTGATGCCAGAATCATCGGCAAGGCATGGACGATTGGTAGCCTTTGCATAGTAGTGAGCCTTTAATAGAGCATTTTCCATAAAGGTTGTACCTGTTTCCTCAGGTTCCTCAATAGTAACAACCTCTTTTACCGGTACACAATCGATAGATAAATGAGAGAAAGCCTCAGAAAATTCACGAATTTTCCCTTTATTGCCTGTAGCTAATACGATTTGTTCCACCTTACACCTCCGGAGCTGTAGGATATACCTTACCTACTTTATCTGCTGTTGTGCCAAGTACTTCACGTTGTTTTGCCATAAGCTCATCTGTAGCAGCCTCTGCTAAATCAAGTAATGCATTGAGCTCATCACGATTAAAGGTACCATGTTCACCAGTACCTTGTACCTCAACCATATCACCAGAGCCTGTGCGCACCACATTCATATCCACAATAGCAGCACTGTCCTCTTCATAACAAAGATCTGTAATAGGGCCGTCAGGACCAATACCTACTGAAATAGCTGCACAGAAGTCAGTAATCGGGAATTTGCCTGCGCCACCAAAGGTGAAGTCCACCGCATCAACGAGGGCTACAAAGGCACCTGTAATAGAGGCTGTACGTGTACCTCCATCGGCTTGAATTACATCGCAGTCGATCGTAATAGAACGTTCACCAAGTGCTTCAAGGTCAACAACGGCGCGCAACGCACGACCGATAAGGCGTTGAATTTCTACAGTGCGGCCCGTTTGTTTACCCTTTGCAGCCTCACGGCTCACACGGGTTTGCGTAGAGCGTGGCAATAAGGAGTATTCAGCGGTTACCCATCCTTGACTGGATCCTTTTAGCCAGCGCGGCACAGAATCCTCTACAGTAGCAGTACAGATAACTTTAGTCTTGCCGCACTCAATGAGTACAGAACCTTCTGCATACTCTGTAAAATTCCGTGTTATTTTAATAGGTCGCAATTGACCTGCTGTTCTATTATCACTACGCATAGGAACCTCACCATTCTAAATCCAAACATTAGAACGCCCCTTACACAAAGGGGCGTTATCTTTTCTTATTATATCACAATTTAACTATTTTTTATCACTACGAATCAGATTATAGTTACCAATTCTAACACAGTATGGTTCATTACCAAAAGTCACAACTTTGAGAATCTACCACTATACCTCGTATTGTCCATCGCCAAGTGGGTCTACCACAACATAACGGCTTGCACCGCCTTCTGCTTTAGCCCGTTTGGCCTCTGTAATAGCATCTTGACGAGTTCCCTCATCAGCTTGCCAAGGAATGAACATGGCATAAACACTTTGTGGCCCATAAGGTCCATATTGACCATGTGAAAGTACACTATGCCATCCAACTTTATTTTCGTACATGCGTACCTTTTCAAGGCGTTCCTCTTGTACACCTGTTTCATCATAGTACACATTGTAGCGGTTCGACCATATATCGCCCATACCGGTACGTTCCTCTTCGGCCATCTTATGACGGTTAGCCCATTGTACCTTCCACTTAGCAATAAGGTCATCAATATAAGCGGTTACATTTTGACTTTGCTTATATTTAACAGGGTCAAAGGCAGGTTCTACGACCTTGCTGTAATCAAGGCCTGCCATAGATAAAATGATACCAGTATTTACATATGGCAATGCTTCTTGTACGGAGTAACCACCTTCTAAGACAGCTATATCTGCTTGCAATAAATCTACAAGCTCAGCATAGCCCTTTGCGGTTACTTGCATATTAGCCAATGGATCGCTAAAGTGATTATCTTGCCCTGCAGAGTTAATAACAATATCTGGATTAAACTCTTCTAAGATAGGTAATACGAGTTCACGCATGACCTTCATCAAGCCTTCGTCACCTGTTCCTGGCGGTAATGGGATATCTATATTGCCACCGATGGCTTGTGGTCCACCAAATTCATCAATAAAGCCTGTTCCAGGATATAGGGTCCGTCCATCTTGGTGGAAACTAATATATAGCGTATCTGGATCATGATAGAACACATCTTGAGAGCCATCGCCATGATGTACATCTGTATCTACCACAGCAACGCGTTTAATACCATAGGTTTGGCGCATATGCTGAATCATGACGGCTTCAATATTTATGGTACAAAATCCACGAATACCATGCACCATGGCCATTGCATGATGCCCTGGAGGTCTAACGAGGGCAAAGGCACGATCTACTTCACCGCGCATAACCGCATCAGCAGCCGCAATAGCACCGCCCGCAGATACGCGATGTGCTTCCGTTACCCAAGATTCTAAATCAGGGGCGCCCACATGGACACGCTCTATGGTATCCCAATCAGCAACGATAGGATTATATTCTTTAATATTAGGTATATCTAATAAGCCTTCCTCTACGATTTGATCCCGAGTGTACAGTAATCTCTCTTGTCGTTCTGGATGGGTTTCAGAAATCTTCCAGTCGAAAGCAGGAAAAAATACTAAACCTAGACTATGTTTTGACGCATTTCTATCAGTATGTAGCGTATCACCTACATTTGTATGAATGCCTTCATTTATACCCTTGTGTCCAAGTCCATGACGCTCGCGATAGGATAGTCCTTTATTCCACATACTGTTTCACCCCCGCTGCTAGTTGTACTTTCACGGTGATTAACCGTTCCATCGATTGCCAGCCCTCTACTACAGGGAAGTCTTCGATACTAATCACCTCTATATCTTGGTCCTTACCAAGGCCTAAACGCAATGCTTCTTCACTAAGGGCCTCTTTAGCACGTTCCACAACTTGTTCTACCCGCTGCAAGGTACAGGTTTGTTGCTTAATCCCTAATTCAGGAATGACTAGTAACCGCCGTTTTGTATCGACGTGAACCGTAAGTTCAATAGTCGATAACGCTAAGGCCGCACCGATAGCATTAGCCACCGCCGCATTCTCTGGAATTGTAACAGTCACATTCAAATACTCGCCGATACTTGGTCCTAAGCTAGGCGCCGTACCACCTACCACAACGATTTGGGCAGGTACAAATACATCAGGGTTCACGATGTCCGCCACTACATAGATAGGTCGTTTATTCTCTGCCGTTACTACCTCATCTATGCCATGTTGAATTGTTTCTAATGCCTTATTGACTATTAAGCGTGCCACGTCAGAAGCTGTTACGGAACCAGCTAATTGATGTTGTTCATTAGTATAGTCAGATATTGGGCTATCATGTAATGACGCAGGTAAGCTATTAGCCAATACCTCTATAGATTGCACAGCTAGTTCAACATCACCATAGCTTGCATAGCCCAGTACAATGAGTGCATCACCCAAGGTAGGTTCCGCGCCGCCTAGAGCCGCCGATGGGCCCACCCGTTCTGGTCCGACTGTAACGTCACCATCTACTATGCGAACCACAGATTCACCACCAATACCGACGGAGGTAACTGCAAAGGATCGAACTGCACTTGGATACTCACGGATGGATACACCATTTTTCGTCATTAATGGTTTGCCGTGTTTCCACAGAGAAATATCCGTTGTAGTGCCCCCAATATCTAAAGCAACTGTATGCTCTTCACCAATTGCACCAAGGGCAGATAAGCCAAGCACAGTAGCTGCAGGTCCCGTAAAAGCAGTCTCTACAGGTCGACTCACCATATGCTCCATAGGCAAGGAACCGCCATCAGCTTTCAAAATATGGAGTGGAGCCTTAATATTACGAATGCTAAGGGCCTCTTCAACATTACATTTAAAAATAGTAAATACAGGTGTAACAGCACTATTAAAATAGGCGCTAATGGTACGGCGAGGGAAATTCAATGAACCACTTAATAAGCTGCCATTAGAAATGGTATTATACTTATCTTTCAGTTCTTCTGTTATCGATAGTTCCTCTTGAGGATTTCGTACCCCAAATTTAGCAGATACAGCGGCTAAATCAGTGCCACTACGGGATTGAACCATTTTAGCAATATCTCGCACTGCATTTAGAGGTGTGCTTTCTACCACAATCCCTCTATGATCTGTATAGCCTTGAAGATATATAGGACTCACAGGGAATATATCGTCTACGTTACGACCAGGCCCAGTTACTACATAGAGATCTACTACTTGTTCCTTCTGTTCTACAATGGTATTTGTTACCACTGTAGTGGATAGAGTAACTTGTTCAATATTTGATGTATTACAGCCTGTCAAAACTGCATCTAATGCCTCACCTATTCCTTGCATTAGATTATCCTTCGTAGTCCGTCTTTTAGCAGATGCTACTACACGATGACCGTCGATGATGACCGCATCTGTGAAAGTACCACCTACGTCTAACCCTAGTAACATATAACCTCCTTTAACTTTCACAATATATAAAAAGGCTGTACCCATCTCTATGTGATGAGTACAGCCTTCTGTTATTTACCAGATACAGATGCGTAATTTTTAATGATAACAATCGGAGTCATTTGGCTATCATTACCAAATGGATTATCAATCAATAATTGTGCAATTTTATTACCGTCAATGCCACGGCTTGTACCTAATACAGCGGAACGTTTTAAGTCATTAACGTCTGCTACAACGGCACCGTAACAACCTGTGCGAGATACGATTTTCTCAGCTACTTTATCTGGATCCTTTGGACCAAATACAATGTGCTTATCAAATGGAGGCATTGTGCCAGTTACGTCATCAGTTAAGGATGCCGCACGAGCAATTGCATAGAATACACCTGGTTTGCGGAAAATTTTAGCAATAGCACCTAAAATAAAGGCACCTAATACTTTCCATTTACCATCTAAGTTCATAGCGGATTGCATGCCATAAATGGATGCCATAGAACCATCTGGATGGATAAAACGATTGATTAAACGAGCTTGCCAGCATACATCTAGCTCTTCAGGACGTGTAAAACGACCTTGTGTAATAGCTACTACAGATTCAGCTACACAAACGATATCTTCAGGTCCAATATTATGACCGCCAAATTCAACGATAGCATCCACGATGTCATCATTATCTGTAAGAATACGTGTTGGCACACATACTAACTCTAATTCTGCCATTGTTATGCCTCCTTATTGAACCAATGCTGCTTGAACTTCTTCAGCAGTCAAACGAATACGTTGTTTATCGATATGATAATCTGTACGGCCTACGATTTGGTAGTAAATATCGATGTCCATATAAGGGAAGCCCTTAATATCTTCACGAATATTGCCATTTTTGCCTGTTAAGGTAACGAATACACGAATAGTACCACCTTTGCGAGGTTTGATGATAATAGCTTCAAAATAACCATCATGACGAGGACGATTAATGTCCATAGCCCATGCATGTACTTTCACAGCATCAAAATGTTCCTCTGGCAACAATGGACGTGGGAATAAGTCCATAATTGTACCAAGTTGACGTCCTTTGTTCACAAATGGAATATCACAGAACAAGGTAATAGATTCAAAATTACGGTCAGATACTTGGAAGTTTGTTGCACGTTTTGGCAATAAAATAACCTTTTCATTACCTTGTTTCAATACGAACAAACGGAATAATAAATACAAAGCTGCAATAGCTACAATAATAGCTATTACTACACTTAGGATGTTATAAAACCACATAGGGCATCTCCTTTATAATGTAATATGTTCAATGCTGCGACGACTTGTATCAAGGAACGAGGCGCTCAGCGTATCACCAAGCTCAATATCCTTTGTAAAATACAATGACACAGTACCCGCCGTTTTTTGAGGGTTAAACAAATCTTTCCCCTCTAATCTGCGGCGAACAAGTTCACTCGTTTCAAAAGCAGGGTCGATGAATTGAATGCGCCCTGACGTTAGTTCCTCTAGCAAAGGTTGTACAAATGGGAAATGAGTACAGCCCAAAACTACGACCTCAATTTCTCGGGACAATAAAGGTTCTAGATATTCAGTACATACATGGCGTACAAAATAGTCATCTAAATGACCTTGCTCAATGAGGCCTGCCAATTCAGGACATGGTTGCTCCCATACGAGCACTTCATGATCAACTTCAAGGGCTACATGTTTATGAATATGACTATTCACAGTTGCTGCCGTCGCCATGATACCAATTGTCTTGCTTTTGCTTTGACTGATCGCTGTTTTTACGCCTTGTGATACTCCAATAACGGGCACAGACACGCGTTCACGTACCGCATCAAGGGCTACAACGGTAAACGTATTACAAGCAATAACCATCAATTTTACAGGCTGTTTTTCAAGAGCCTCTGCAATATGACAAGCTAAATAAGTAATTTCATCATCACTACGATTCCCCACCGGGTTATTCGCATTATCCCCAATATAGATGAAGTCTTCGTTAGGGAATTGTTCTTGTAAGACCTTTAAAACAGATAGCCCGCCTACACCGGAGTCAAACACGCCGATAGGCAATTGTTGTACATTACTCATTAGGCATCTCCTCAACAGCTGCTAACATAGGCTGATAAAAAGTATCGTCTAATCGCACAATTTTACCTGTTGATTTCGACATAAATGCATTCTTAGTCTCCCCCGTAGCTAGGAGCGCACCATCACTGGCACGGCGCATACGATAACGGAATATCATTTGAGCACGTGTCATCTTAACCAAATATGTTTCGATGTGAAGTTCATCATCAAAATTTGCTGGTTCTTTATAATTGCAGGATACATTCATGATAGGAAATACAATATCCTCATTCATCATATCCCACAGGGTTACACCGATGTGACGAAGGAATTCAATGCGTGCCATTTCAAACCATCTAAAATGATTACTATGGTGCGCAATACCCATCATATCGGTTTCGTAAAAGCGTACATTTACTGAAGCAATATGCATATATTTATCCTTCTTTTTTCATAGAATACAACCTTCATTGTATATCTATTACTTTAGCGTGTCAAATAAATAAAGGCAGTTCAATCGCAACGGATCAAACTGCCTTAATGGTTAAAAGCTAGTTACTGCCACCAAATGGGAAGTATTTTTTTGCCTCTTCTTGATGACGAGTTTTAATGTAACGATTGGCAACCTTGAAGGCAAGACCAAGCACTGCTACATCATCTATCCAACCTAATACAGGAATTGTATCCGGTACAATATCAATAGGTAATACAAGATACCCTAAGGCACCAGCAATGACTGCTTTTACATATTTTGGAGTGTCCTTGTCACGCATACAAAGGAACAAGGTCACTGCTCGTTGTACAAAGGCAAGCTTCTTACCATATCGTCCTAAAAAAGCGGCGAATTTAGATTCGTTAAAATACTTACCATATGTAATAATTTTTAATGGATTCATCTTCATAATCCTTTAGCGCCTATTTGCGCAAACCACCAATTTTATCTTTTGCTGTATTAACAGTGTTTGTAGCAACATCTTTTGCTGTTTCAACAGCATCATTAGCTTTAGTTTTTGCAGTTTCTACTGCAGCTTGTGCAGAAGCTTTAGCTACTTCTACGCCACCTTTAGCTAATTCTTTAGCTACATCAATATTTTCTTTAGCAACATCAATTTTCTCTTTTGCCGCATCGGTTACTTTCGCCACAACTTCTGCTGCATTGTCATGGATTTGATATTTTGTTTCTGTATTCCATTTATCGATAGCAGGTGTTACTTTTTCTTCGTAAACTTGTTTCAAAGTTTCTTTAGCAAGACCTGTTTCATTAGCAATACCAGCCCAAACGTCGCGTTGACCTTGTGTGAAAGGAATGCTAGCGCTTGCATCACGGATGATGTCACCTGCTATAGCTTTACCGCTTTCAAGGAATTCAGCAACCATTGGTTTATAACGTTCGATATCAGAAGGCATACCATCTTGGATCCAAATGTGAGCAATTTTACCGATAGCATATGTTAAACCAACTGCTACAGGAACGCGAACTGCTTTTAGAGGAACAAGAAGAGAAATAGCCGCTGTACCTACAGCTGTGCTAAGACCACCAACTAGCCCCACTACGGCACCAGATTGTAATTCTACTTCGTAAAGATGTGCAATGCGAGTTACCATATACGTTGCATTGGCGCACAAAGCAACACTGCTGAATTTAGGGGATAATGCCAATGCCGCTGCACGACCTGCACCCCAGAAAATAAATTGTTCAACTTGATAGTCACGGTCTTGAGAACCATCCATAAGTGGCTCAAGTGTTACGCCATTATATTCTGCCATAAGTATTCTCCTTTGTTGTGAACCAACTATAGGTCATATTATTAGTATTATTATACCATTCTATTGCTAGAAGTGAAATGAATTTTTCTAATTATCCATAGATTTAAAAAATAAAATAACTTCCAATATTTTCTATCTTACCAACTAGTGAGACCACCATCGATAGTCCATGCTGCCCCCGTTACAAAGGAAGCTTTATTGCTCAATAAAAATACAATAACCTCTCCAATTTCATGAGGTTGACCAATGCGTCCCAAGGGATAATGTTGGCCCATTTCAGCCTTAGCAGTCTCTGCATCTTGCTGAGCATTTGCAATTTGTTTATCTACTAAAGAGGTATCCACATCACCAGGACAAACACAGTTAACGCGCACATTATGTGGTGCCATTTCAAGGGATAGTGATTTCGTAAAACTCACTACCGCACCTTTTGAAGCGCCGTATACAGAGCAAGCCACATTGCCTTGTAAGCCTGCATCACTAGCTACCGTTACGATACTGCCCTTTGTAGCGCGCAAATAGGGCAATGCCGCTTGGCACAAGAAAACCGTACCTTTCACATTGGTGCCAAACATTTCATCAAAGGCTGCTTCCGTTACATCTGCTAGAAGCTCTTCTTCATAATAGCCTGCTGCTGTTACGAGAGCAGAAACACCGCCGAATAATTTAACGGTTTCTTTTACAATACGCTGACAATCTTCAATCTTCGATACATCCCCTTGGATGTACTGCACCCTTGAAGAATAGCGGCGCAATTTCATCTTAGCCGTTTGTCCTGATTTTTCATCACGACCGTTAATGACAACACACCAGCCTTCTTTAAGAAGCAATTTTGCCGTAGCAAATCCGATGCCCGATGTGCCACCACTAATCAATGCCACTTGTACATCACTTTTATGAGGCATACCTTGCCCTCCTATAATGTGGAAACATAGTCATACACTAATTTCAACAACATAACTGTCGTTACCGACAAGAATACAACACGTACCAACGACGAACCCTTAGCAATAGCTAAATGAGATCCTAAGTAAGCACCTATAATTTGGCCTACCCCTGTAGCTAAGCCGTACTTAATATTGACGTGCCCTAAATAGAAAAACACGATTAAAGATGCTAAATTACTAGTAAAATTCAATATTTTTGCATTCGCAGAAGCATGCAGAAAATCAAAGCCAGTAAAGATAAAGCCCATAATCAAAAATGTACCTGTACCAGGGCCAATAAAGCCATCATAAACACCAATGCCAAGAGCAAAAGCCATGCAAATATACAATGCTTTTCCTGCTACTGCTGAGGTACGGTTTATTTCGCCCCAATCCTTTTTAAATACCACAAAAAGTGTGACACACACGAGTAGGACGATAATAATAGGCTTTACATATAAGGGTGGCAATGATACAACTGCTAAGGTACCAAGCATGGATCCTATAAATGTAAAAGGTAGTAATTTACGAACTAGAGAAAAATCAACCATGTGATTTCTTAAGAATGTAATTGACGCACTGCCAGCTCCAAATATACTAGACAGCTTATTACTGCCTAAGGCCATACTCGGCGGAAGGTTGGTTAATAGCATAGCAGGAACAGAGATTAGTCCCCCACCGCCCACAATGGAGTCTACAAAGCCGGCAAAAGCACCTGCTACAGCGAGTAAAACGAGAATTAGGATATCAAATGGTAAACCTGTTACCTCAATAAGCCACTCCATATAAACCTCCTGTAGATAGCACATCAACGGTCGCCAAAAGGCCACCGTTGTCATGCTAGTTTATTTTATTTTGCACCTAGACGATCTAAAGCTAATGTGTATCCATCAGCACCATAGACTAAGCATCGTTTGACACGACTAATAGTAGCCGTGCTCGCACCTGTTTCTTCTACAATTTTTTCGTAGCTATCACCGGCACGTAGCATTTTTGCTACTTGTAAGCGTTGAGACAAAGCTTTCAATTCATTAATCGTACAGATATCTTCAAAGAATGCATAGCACTCCTCAGTATTTTCAAGCGTTAATATAGCGGTGAATAGCTCATCGTTTTGTTCACTTCTCAACTTCTCATTGATACTCATAGGATCCTCCTACTTCTTATTCATCGCTTTAGACCAAGCATCGCCAATCATTTGGACTAATTGTACCAAAATAACCAAGATGATAATGGTAGCAATCATAATATCAGCTTGGAAACGTTGGTAACCATAGCGGATAGCAATATCACCAAGGCCACCGCCACCGATAGCACCAGCCATTGCAGAGTAACTGATGAGGTTAACGATAAGAACCGTTACGTTATCGATAATCGTAGGCAATGCTTCAGGTAATAATACTTTCCAAATGATTTGGAGTGGACTTGCACCCATGGATTGGGCCGCTTCAATTACGCCAAAGTTAATATCTTTAATAGATGTTTCTACAAGACGTGCTAAGAATGGAATTGCAGCGATTGTTAAAGGCACACAAGCTGCAGTGGTACCAATAGATGTACCTGCCACCATACGAGTGAATGGAATGATAGCTACCATCAAAATGATAAATGGTACGGAACGCGTTGCATTGACGATAGCACCTAGCACCTTATTAAGCGCTACATTTTCTAAGATATGACCCTTAGAGGTTACTACCAAAATAACACCGAGAGGAATACCAAGTAACATAGCCATGACCGTAGAAATAATGGTCATTTGCAATGTATCAAGGGTACCAGTTATGAGAAGATTAATGATTTGCTCTGACATAACCGATCACCTCGCTTTCAATTGGTAATGTTTTGATGTAGTCTAAGCCCTCTTGCGCATTTTCTGGGTCACCATTCAAGATAACGATAAGGCGACCAACGCATGTATTTTGGATATAGTCGATGCCACCAAAGAGGATACTTACATCGAGGTTAAAGCGTCGTACGAGACCTGCCACTACAGGTTCATCTGTAGATTGGCCTGTGAATTTAAGACGTACTAATGGAGCTGTACCTGCAATCCATTGATCATGTAATTCCAAATGTTCTAACGCTTCTGGCGGTAAGTTATCACTCACAACAGAGCTGATGAATTCTTTTGTGGTATTTTCACGAGGATGTGTAAATACTTCAACAGTGCTACCTTCCTCGAGGATTACACCGCCTTCAATAACCGCTACACGATCACAAATTTCACGGATTACGTGCATTTCATGAGTGATGAGAACGATAGTAAGGCCCATTTTTTCGTTGATATCTTTCAACAATTTCAAAATGGATTCTGTTGTTTGCGGATCCAGAGCAGATGTAGCTTCATCACAAAGAAGAACCTTTGGATTAGACGCTAAGGCACGAGCGATACCAACACGTTGTTTTTGACCACCAGACAATTGAGATGGATAGTTGTTCATACGCTCAGTAAGGCCTACGATATCAAGGATTGGCGTAATGCGTTCCTTGATTTCAGATTTGCTCAAACCTTGTAATTCCAACGGAAATGCCACATTGTCATACACTGTACGAGAGGACAAAAGGTTAAAATGTTGGAAAATCATACCAATATCTTTGCGTGCTTTACGTAAATCGGATTTGCTAAGTGTTGTTAAGTCTGTACCATTGACGATAACAGAGCCAGATGTAGGAGCTTCGAGCATGTTGATGCATCGAATTAATGTGGATTTACCGGCCCCAGATTGACCGATAATGCCAAAGATTTCACCTTCTTTAACATCAAGGCTAATATCTTTTAATGCTTCCACACGAGTAGCGCCTTCATAGACTTTACTAATGTGTTGTAATTGAATCAAAATAATGTCCTTTCTTAAGGTAAAAGTTTACCATGTAATGAAAGTAGATGACCTATTAAGGCAAACCTTCTTCCATCAATTTTTCTAATGCTTCGCGTAGACGAAGTGTAATAGCACCTGGTTTACCACCAGATACTGGATTTCTGTCTAGCTTAGTAATTGGGATGACACCACCAATTGTATCGGTAAAGAATAATTCGTCCGCATCATCTACAAAAGCGCGGTCAAATTCTTTTTCAATAACTGTAATACCTAGAGATGGTGCTACGCGAGTCAAAATCATTTGGCGCGTAATACCTTTTAAGATATGATTATCTGCTGGATGCGTATACAAGATACCATCT
Organism: Veillonella dispar; assembly: GCF_937975875.1. Taxonomy (GTDB): domain Bacteria; phylum Bacillota; class Negativicutes; order Veillonellales; family Veillonellaceae; genus Veillonella; species Veillonella dispar_B. The sequence goes on from NZ_CALJSP010000164.1 coordinate 16,905, forward strand.
TTGACAGCAAACACATTGGATGTTGCACCTTCTGTACAAATGCCATCGCGGAATAACATAGCTGTATAAGCAAATTTCTTTTCCGCTTTAGTTTGAGCCAAAATATTTGGAATCAAGTTAGTAGTCTTAACATCTACATGGTCCCAACGCTCATCAGGTAATGCAATCGCTTTTACACCTTCACCCAATTTATTAACTGCATCCATATCCAAATTACGGATAGACATAAGCATTTGTGGTTCTAGTTTGGAACGATCGTATGCATGATGGCGTGGCGCTACACCACGAGAGATTTGCAAATAAATATAGCCCTCTTTGATTTCACTTTGCTCGATTAAAATTTCGTGCAATTCTGTTAAATCATCTGGGGTCATTTTTACTGGAATATCCATTTCACGCATAGAGCGATACAAGCGATCTTGATGGTAAGACAATGCGAAGCAACGGCCTTTTACGACACGTACCACTTCGTATACAGAGTCACCAAACAAATAACCACGGTCATCAATACTGATAACTTTGGCACCTGGTTCAACAAACTCGCCATTAAAATATGTTAATTCTTGCATAGGAGCACCTCTTTTTCTATATCGTTACTCTATCAAGTAGTAATCATCATGGACTTATTATATCACAATTACTTTCAAATTTTCACGCTTTACTTTGTGAAAGATATAACTTAGATATACAAAAATCCGCTAGGATGCCATAGCTAAAAACTATATCCTAGCGGATGTATATTATTAATGTCCCAATATAAATTTACGTAATGGTTTAGGTACATGGTTTAATGTCACGGCAGTCAAATAGGACAGGCCTAGCGCCATCACATACATAGCTAGCACATTAACTACGGTATATAAAAGATTATATTTAGCCATCACGCCAGAGATGATCAACAACCAGAATGGATGTGCTAAATAAATACCGTAGGACTTATCCCCTATTTCTGACCAAGTAGATTCCATAGTCGCATTCATTGGTAAGGTTTGGAATAAGAACAGACTAAATAGTGTTCCCAGTCCAGTATAGAGAACACCCATTGGGCTCATTTGATGAACTGTATAAATTGCTTCTAGAACAGTATAATGCCATACGTCCATGACATAGTAGTAGGATCCAAGCATCAGCAAAATAGAGCCTACCGCACTAACACCTAATAAGTAACGATAGCGCCACATGTATTCACATACCGTTTCATAGCGCTCAGCACATACAGCACCCAACAAGAATATCCACACATAATGGATAACCCAATAATTAAGTCTCATATCAAAAAGATATTTCAACACAGGGTTATTACTAAGATGTTCTGTTACCCAACGGCCGAGCATGTAAGATGATACATAATCGATGCCAACTTGGATGATAAATAATAGAACCATCCAAAATACAGGGCGTTTTAAGATGACTTTCACCATAGCTCGCCATAGAGGCATCATCACGTAGAACCATAAGAGGATAACCATAAAGTATAAATGATACATAGACGTACCAAATAATAGATTTACAGCCAATGGTCCAGGATGTAAATTACCTAGATTATGCGCCGTTAGTCCCGTGTAGAGCAAATAAAATACGGACCACGTAATATATGGAAATAGCACCACCTGAATACGGCGGTGCATAAATTCCTTATATGAGAATGGTCCCTCTACAGATGTGTGGTAAAACAATCCAAATGCAGAGAGGAAGAAAAATGCTGGTACTCCAAAGCGCGATAGAATTTCTAAGACGCTAATGAGTTCTAAATTTACAAAAGGATTTTGTAATGCGTAAGAACCTACATGAATGCCGATAACACCGAGCATACAGAGGCCACGCATATATGTAATTTCCGGTAAAAATGCTTTTTTCATATCCATTCCCTATTCACTATTGACCAGGTACAACTGCAGGTGTTGGCACAAGGCGTGGACCTTGAGATGTTGTAGCCGGTTGTTTAACTACTGGAATCACAGATGATGTAATTTGAACAGCTGTTGTCTTTACTGGTTGAGCAGGTTGTGCTGGTGCAGCTTGACCATTAGCCTTAGCTGCTGCTTCTGCCTTAGCCTTAGCTTCTGCCTCAGCTTTAGCTTTCGCCTCTGCTTCACGTTTCAAGCGCAATTCTTTTTCAAGAGGTACCACTGGTTTGTCGTAAACAGTGATATCTGTTTCGAATAGGCGACCCCAAGGGAATGTAGCTTTTACTGTACGAGGATCGATTTTGAGATATTTTTCAGCGAAATCTTGAATTCGTTCGCCTAAGTAGCTTTCAAGACGTTCATTTAACTCGCCAGAATAACGTACATTATCTGTGCGAATAGAGTCTTGCATACGGTAAATATCTTTGCGGATATTTGCTTGGTACGCCCAGTTATCCAAATATTGTTGAGTCAACATTTTGCGGTGACCTTCTGGGCTCATAGTTTTGAGCAATACCCCTTGAGCAATTGCGTAGCCTACCGTATTACTTGCAGTATTCCAACCATTGTACGCACCGATTTTGTATAACATATCGCGTTTATACAAAGCAGAAACTAATGTATTATCTGCACCATTATTATAAGCAATATCTGCAACGCTTACGGTTACGCCAGAATCAACTGCTTGTTGAATACGATCTACGAAAGCATTTGTAGAATTAGAAATCATCGGGAAGTTCTCGAAGCTTTCAGATTCGCCAGTGCTTGTAGTAAGTGGTGTATTTACTGCTAATAACACAGTTGGTTTGCCTTGTGTTACCATTGTGCCACCTACGGCTTCAACATGTTGTGCAATTGTTTTATCAATTGTTTGGTCTTCGTAACCTGGCAATGTTTTGCCGCCACCACCGAGTGGATAAATTACGGAGAATGTTGGTTTTTCTGTACTTTCATCAGTACGAGAACGAGCCATCAACAATAAACCAAGTTGGTCAGCACCAGGGAAACTACCATATTTTTCAACAGGAATGTCCTTGGAGTATTTACTTAAGTAACGACCTTCTAATGCAGATTGGGACAATTGAGATGTATCATCATGGCCCAATGCAAAGTAATCGAATACGCCGCTACGAGTTTCATCGATCAACTCTTTATTGATTTTCATATTTTTTTGACGGCGGTCAAACCAGTCTTGTAGGTATTCTACAGGAACAGAGGCTTGAAGGCTCATCAATTTTTGAGTTTCCTCTTGTGTTAAGGAACCAGAGTCTAATTTATCTTGCAATGCTGCAATTTGGAAGATAGTAGGACCATATTCCGCATAGTATGCTGGTTCAGTGCCGCCACCACTAGCACGTGGGGAGCGCATTACAGTACCGAAACCATAAATACGTACTTTTTTGTTGCGAGCTTTTAAGGATTCAATGCGTTTTAAACGGCTTTCCAATGTAGAAAGTGGAATGTTGTGTTTACGGGAGTCTACAAGACCACCATAAATAAGCGTATCTGTACTCAATACCATCACATCAGCACGGCCTGCATTTTGTTCAACCCAAGCCATGATTTGATCTGCTTGACCTTGGTAGTTCTTACCAGAAATCAAATTTTGAGGTGGTGTCAATATAGTCATACCTGCTTCGCGAGCTGTATCTACAGTATATTGTAAGCTTACAGGACGATCATCTTGAGGTACGTACAACACGGTTTCCGCATCAATTTTAATAGATGTACCAGTAGCGATGGCTGCTGCCATAAGTGCTACTTTCAACCATTTATTCGTCATAAATCAAATCTCCTTCTGTGTAGCGAGTACTCCCGACTCGCGAAATGAACTGTTTTATAATACTCTCTTTTTCTGACACTTTTATGAAATGTTCATATGCTCAATAGTATAATTATATCATTTGACTATTATTTCGCAACCGGCTTTGTTTTCCCTACCTTAGGTAGACTCCAATTGTACTTGATGGCTAACAGACGGATAACGAGCACCACTGTGAAAGCACCATATACGGCCATACTGTCCCAACTAGATGTAACCATAAGATAATAAACAATGCCTCCAATAATGCTAGGCAATGCATATACATCTTCTTTCAAAACAGATGGAATACGCTGTGCTAACATATCGCGGATAATGCCGCCACCTACTGCGGTTATCGTACCTAACAGTACAATAAATATAGGCAACTCAGGATAGAGTTTAAATCCTGCAGAAGCACCTGTAACGGTAAATGACGCTAACCCTAATGCATCGGCTAATAAATAACTAGCTCGACTACGAGGACCCATCGCATGCTTGCGGTATCGGCTGTTGTAAATCAAGAACACGATAACTGTTACAGCTAAGACAACCGTTACGTACACCACATTTCGCAGTGAGTTTGGCGGAAAATAACCGAGCAATACGTCCCGTACAATACCGCCACCGATAGCCGTAGCCAATGCCAAGACGGCCATCCCAAATATATCCATCTTCCGAGCCACCCCAACAAGCGCACCGGATACAGCAAAGGCAATGGTGCCAATCATATCAAACATATACCATATAATATCCATAATTCCCCCATATAATCTATTCGCATAACTGCGTACACTGTGATAGACTTTATGTAAGATATTATACATGAAGAGGTATGCCAATGACAAAAGACATTACTGTAGATATTGAAAATATGGATGAACGAACACGGGATGAATATTTTATGTCCATCGCTATGGAAGAAGCTCGCAAGGCTTATGACCTTGGAGAAATCCCTATCGGTGCCATTCTCGTAAAAGAAAATACCATTGTTTCTCGTCATCACAATCGTCGTGAACTCGATCATGATGCAACGGCTCATGCAGAGGTCCTTGTAATCCGCGAAGCATGCGATGTCCTCAAGCGCTGGCGGTTGACTGGTTGTACCCTGTATGTTACGATAGAGCCGTGTCCGATGTGCGCTGGAGCCATTATCAATAGTCGTATTGATCGCGTTGTATATGGTGCAAGTGATTACAAAGGAGGCGCCGTAGAATCACTATTCAATGTGCTCTCTCATCCAGGTTTAAATCATGAACCAGAACTAGCATCTGGTGTGCTTGGTGATGAATGTAGCCAAATCATGAAA
>NZ_CALJSP010000165.1:0-30903 GCF_937975875.1 Veillonella dispar
CGACTATTTACCAATCTTTGGGACTGAAATAGCAACACTTTTTGTCCTATAACCCTTTTTTGTGTCTTACTATGTGTTTTAATATATGTATTAATAAAGAAATTTTGTATACATGACAAAAATCATTGCTAATATATCGATTTATTTTGTATAATCATAACTACAAATTCGATATTCTATAGAATTTAAAAAAGAGATGAAGAAAGGGAGGAGATTATTGATGTCACATTATGTAGATCTAAACAGCGATTTAGGTGAAAGCTTTGGCAACTATACATTAGGCATGGATAGTGAAGTATTAAATCATGTAACTAGTGCTAATGTTGCTTGTGGATGGCATGCTGGGGATCCTCTCATTATGGATGCGACAGTTCGCATGTGCAAGGAGAAGGGCGTAGCCGTAGGGGCTCATCCTGGATATCCTGACTTAATGGGCTTTGGCCGTCGTGCAATGGCAGTGAACCCTGCAGAGGCAAAAGCGTATATGATATATCAAGTTGGTGCATTGCAAGCCTTCTGTGATAGCTATGGCGTTACATTGCAACATATGAAATTACACGGTGCTTTTTATAATACGGCTTGTGTAACTCCTGCATTGGCAGATGCCGTATTAGATGGATTACAAGCGGTAAACCCTAACATTGCAGCTATGGTGTTAAGCGGTAGCTATATTGCAAAAGAAGCACAGCGTCGAGGCATTCCTGTAATTCAAGAGGTCTTTGCAGATCGTGGTTACACTGATGAAGGTACATTGGTACCTCGTACAGAACCAGGCGCTTTCATAAAAGACCCTCAAGAGGCTCTCGAACGAGTTCTTATGATGGTTACAGAAGGTAAGGTTGTTACTAATACAGGCAATACTATCGATATTGTAGCCGATTCTGTATGCGTCCATGGCGATAACCCTGAAGCGATTGCTTTCACAAATTATATTCGTGAAGGCCTTACAAAAGCGGGTGTTACAGTAGATAATTTTCAGAACCGTAAATAGTAAAACGGCAATTAGCGAATAAGCAATACATAGATAATATGTAATGCATTGCAAATATGTAATACATAGCAAATACGTAATACATAGTAAATATGTAGTAAATAGTAAGTACATAATAGATAGTTAATCAATAAATTATTGTGTGGAGGTTTTTATGAAACCAATTGCAGGTAAAGCGAGTTTATCTGTCCTCTTGGGGGCAGCTTTCTTGATGGCCACGTCCTCTATTGGGCCGGGCTTTATGTTACAAACGGCGGCATTTACAAATGAGTTGAAGTCTGATTTTGCGTTTGCCATCGTTGTTTCCGTTATTTTCTCTATTGTGGCACAGCTCAATGTGTGGACTATCATTGGCATATCTAAAATGCGCGGTCAAGATATTGCCAATAAAGTATTGCCAGGTCTTGGCTATTTCGTAGCATTCTTGATTTCCCTTGGTGGTCTTGCTTTCAATATCGGTAATATTGGGGGCGCGTCCATGGGCCTAAACATTGTATTTGGTATTGATACAACGACAGCGGCGGCTATTAGTGGTATCTTGGGTATTCTATTATTCGCATCTCCAAAAATGGGTGGTGTTCTAGATAACACCGCAAAAATTCTTGGTACTGTTATGCTAGTATTGATTGGTTATGTGGCATTCTCTACAAACCCTCCAGTGGCTGAAGCGGTTACTCATGCGGTGGCACCAACGCATTATCCGTGGCTTGCTACTATTACGCTTATCGGTGGTACTGTAGGTGGTTACATTACCTTCTCCGGCGGTCACCGCCTCATTGATGCGGGTATTACTGGTCAAGAACATTTGAAAGATGTACGTCGTGCAGCCTTCATGGGTATGTCCGTAGATGCAGTGGTTCGTATCTTGTTATTCCTAGCCGTTCTGGGCGTTGTGTCTATGGGCTATGCACTAGATCCTAAAGATCCGGCTGGTTCTGCATTCCTTCTTGGTGCTGGTGAAATCGGCCATAAATTATTCGGTATCGTATTCTTCTGCGCAGCCTTAACATCTGTAGTAGGTGCAGCGTACACATCCGTGTCCTTCTTAAAAACATTATTCAAAGTAGTAGAACGCAATGAAAAATTGACTATTATGACATTCATCTTTGTTTCTACATGTATTTTGATCTTCATTGGTAAACCAGCATCCTTGTTGATTTTGGCTGGTTCCGTAAACGGTTTAATCTTGCCGATTACATTGGCAGTAATGCTCTTTGCTACTCATAAATCTGAAATCGTAGGCGACTACAAACATAATAAACTGTTATACTATACAGGGTGGATTGTAGTACTTGTAACAGCTTACATCGGCGTTACATCCTTACAAGGCATTGCTAAATTACTTGGTTAATTTGATAATTATGAAAGTACCATTATTTTCGTTTGAAGGTAATGGTTCTTTCTGGTTTTAGGAAGGAGATACCTATGAAACCTATAATTTCACCTGTAGGGGATTGCGCTATCTCTATTGATTTTGGTCAAGTCATCGATCCAAAGATTAATCGACATATTCGTCAAACGATAGAGCGAATTCAAGAGCTGAATCTAGAGGGCATTATTGAATTAGTTCCTACCTATTGTGCATTGCTTTTGCAATATGATGCTATGTTATATACCTATGCAGAATTGTGTAACATCATTGAGCCTACATTGGAGCAGACTGTAACAGATAATGCTAATGAACTTGTTACCGTCGTAGAAATTCCTACCGTGTACGGTGGTGAGTTTGGTCCAGACCTCGGTTTTGTAGCCTCTCATAATAATCTAACTGAAGATGAGGTTGTAGCCATTCATAGTGGTACTGATTACTTGGTATATATGCTTGGCTTCATTCCTGGTTTCACCTATTTGGGCGGCATGGATCCACGTATTGCAACCCCTCGTTTGTCCTCACCAAGAACATTGATACCTGCAGGCTCTGTAGGCATTGCAGGAGCTCAGACTGGCACGTATCCATCCGACTCTCCAGGGGGCTGGCAAATCATTGGCCGTACACCGGTAACCATGTATGACATGTCTAAGAAACAAGTGGCGCTATTGAGTGCCGGTGACTATGTGCGCTATGTGCCGATAGATGAAGCGGAATATAATCGTATTAAAGCATTGGGGGCGGACTATGCGCCATCCATGTATGAAGTAGAGGTAGGTGAGTTGCGTGGCTATTAATGAGTTTAATAAATTATCTATCTACGTAAATGCACCAGGCATGTACACCACCATTCAAGATAAAGGTCGCGTTGGGTTCCAACAATATGGTATGCCTGTAGCAGGTCCTATGGATAGTGAAAGCTATCTCTTGGGGCAAGCACTGGTAGGTAATGTAGAAACGGCAGGTGCCTTAGAGTGTACATTGCTGCCGCCTACACTCACCGTGAAAGGCACATGTATCGTTGCTTTCACAGGGGCCGACATGGAACCGACCATCAATAGTGTACGAGTACCGAGATATATTCCATTTGTATGTCATGAAGGTGATGTTATTTCCGGTGGTTTTAGCCAATGCGGTGTGCGAATGTATATTGCATTTTCTGGCGGTATCGATGTACCTAGTATCAACGGTAGCGTATCTACTCATACAAAAGCAAAAATAGGCGGCCTTGAGGGACGACCATTACAAAAGGACGATGAACTCGGTATCAAAGCATTCACCAGAGATGAAGTGCATGTATGCGACTATCGTGGAGAAGGGCATACTCTGTTCAATACGGCGTTGTATAATCGAGGCGGTCGTGAATGTCATGAACCGTTGCGCGTTGTGCTGGGAGATCAAGCAAAACATTTCACCGAGAAGGGTATCAAGACCTTTAGTGATAACATCTATACACTAACTGTAGAATGCGATCGAATGGGATTCCGATTAGAAGGACCTGAAATTGAACACGTAGACAGTGCAGATATTATTTCTGATGGTGCTGTGTTCGGATCTATTCAAGTACCATCTAATGGCCACCCTATTGTCCTTATGGCGGATCGCCAAACAACAGGTGGTTATACAAAGATTGGTACAATCATTACTGCCGATTTACCTCGCCTTAGTCAACTGCCGGTAGGGGATGGTATTAATTTTAATATCGTAACCATTGAAGAAGCGCAAGACATATATCGAGCATATATGGAACGTTTACAGAAGCGCATCAAATTAGCACATGAACAAAGTGCTTATGTATTTAAGGTAATGAATAAAATTTAAAAGTTTATATAAATTTAATGAAGTGAACACCTCTGTAATGAAGATGTACGGTTTGAACTGTACTATTCAGTTATAGAGGTGTTTTTCTATGCCCGCAATCATATAAACGTAGTTTAAAAAAGTTAATTATGAGTTTATATTCATTTTGGAACTTTATTTATGGTGTAAAAATGCCACGTTTATGGTAAGATTTTGATATGAGGCATAAAAAAATCCGCATAATTGCAGTATTTGCATAGGTTATTATTTTTGTGAAAGTTTAATGAAAGTACTTGCAACTATATCGAAGATTTTGATATACTAACTACATCGAAAAAATTAAAAGTCAATTATGACTAACAAATTATAGTAATTATAGTAAATATGTATAGAGAGATTATAAGAAGGTTTATAGGAGAAAAGAAGAATGAACAAAATCTTTAAAGTAGTTTGGAGCAAATCCAAAGAGTGCTACGTAGTAGTATCTGAATTCGCAAAAAACAATAGCGGTAAAAAGAAAATTGTAGTAGCGGGTATCTTTGCAGCATTGGCAATGACTAATGCTAATGTGGCGTTGGCAGCAAATACTCTACCTATCGTAGCTGATCCAACTTCTGTTGGCTTTGGTGCTGGAGCTAATGTTTCCGGTAGGAATTCTGTTGGCTTAGGTACAAATGTACAAGCTGAGAAAAGTGATGTTGTTGCAATTGGTAATGGTGCAAATGCAGATTTTGAGGGTAGCGTTGCTATTGGTCAAAACGCTTATTCGTCTGGTAGATTTACTAAGACAGCGAGTGTTGCTGTAGGTAGAAATTCAATTGCTAAGGGCAATACTGCGGTTGCTATTGGTAATAGTGCGACAGTAAACTCAGCCGGGAATCCATATTCACAAGGTATTGCTATTGGTGGTGGTGCAGATCCTGGTCAAGGTGCGGAAGTTGTAGGTGACCAAGGTATTGCGATTGGTGGTAATACTAAAGCCCTTGGTCACTCCTCTATTGTTATTGGTGGCGACGACGCCGATAAAATGGTGTCTACTAAAGCAGTTTATACTGATATTAATACAGGGAAAGCTACTGTTGGAACCGTTTCTGCTGCTGTTAAAGCTTTAACAGGTTATGAAATTAAATATAGAGATTATAATAATGCTACAGCAGACCATATCGGTATCACAGTGGGTACTAAGGGTCAATCTGGTAATGCTGGTATTGCTATTGGTACGGGCGCTGATTCTAAAAATCGTATCGCCGGCGCTTTAAATGGCGTAAATACAAGTGGTCTAGATAATACATCTGTAACAAATGCCATCGCTATTGGTACAGGTGCGAAAGCAAATCGTGATAACTCTGTTGCTTTAGGTGGTGGTTCTACTACTGATCTAGCTGGTACCAAACAAACTAGCTATACATTGCCAAATGGTGTAGTTGCATCTTGGTCTGGTGGTAACTCAACTTTAGAAGGTGATATTGTTTCCTTCGGTGCTGCAGGATATGAACGTCAGTTGAAAAACGTGGCTCCTGGTGAAGTAAGTGCTACTTCTACAGATGCCATTAATGGCTCTCAGTTAGCTGCTATCGCAGATCAAGTTGCACATAAATATGTATCTATTAATTCTAATGATAATCCTAATAAAGATAATACTGGTGCAAAAGCTAATAACTCTATTGCGATTGGTCCTAATGCATCTACAGATACGGCTGCAACAAGCTCTGTAGCTATTGGTGATGGTGCAAGTGCAACAGTTACTAATGGTGTTGCGATTGGCTCTAACTCTGTGGCTAGTACTGCAGCAGGTATAGCAGGCTATAATTCCAATACTGGTCGCACTGATAAATATACTGGTTTAAGTGGTGCTACTTTAACATCTACATTAGGTGGTGTTGCTGTCGGTACAACAGATCAAACTCGCCAAATCAACTATGTTGCTGCTGGTACAGCTGATACAGATGCTGTTAACGTAGCACAATTGAAGAGTGTTAACCTTGCTTTCACAGGCGACACTGGTAGTGGCGATGTGAATTTAGCAAATAGCGAATTAGCTGTAAATGGTGATAATACATACATCGAAACTAAAGCTAATGGCAAGAAAATTACAATTGCTGGTAAAAAACAAGATATTACTGTAACAAATGGTAAAGCTGCAGGTACAGCTGGCATGGCAGATGCTAAGAATGTAGCAGAAGCAATTAATCATGCTATCGATCAAAACAAATATACTTGGGATCTTTCTGCTAATGGTGAAGCAACACCAGTAACAGTTGAAAAAGGTAATAAAGTAGATTTCTCTGGCGACGATAATATTACAGTTGCTAGAAATGATAAAAATATCTCTGTATCCTTGAAGAAAGATCTTACTGGCTTGAACAGTGCATCTTTCAACAATGCTGCAGGTAATCCAACTGTAAAAATTGATGGCGATAAAGGTATCAATGCAGGCGACATGAAAGTTACTAACGTAGCTGATGGCATAGATGATAAAGATGCTGTCAATGTATCTCAATTGAAGAAAACAGACGCTAAAGCAGAAGCTAATAAAACAGCAATCGATAAAAATACTACAGCGCTTGCTAATAAAATTTCCTTAGAAGGTAATACTGGTTCTACAACAGAGAAATCTTTAAATGATGGAGCTGTAAGCTTCAAAATTAAAGGTGAAGATGGTATTGCTACAACAGCTGCTGGTAATGATGTAACTGTTAAACTTGATACAGATACTAAAAATAAAATCAATAACGCTGCTGACAAAGATTTAAGCAATTTGAACCCAGCAGGTGAGCAAAAGGTTAAAGATTTAGCAGCATGGAAAGTTGTAGCTAACAGTGGTACTGCTGAAAATGTTAAAGGTGGCGACACTGTTAAGTTCATCGATGGTGATAACATCGAAATTACACAAGCTGGTAAAAACTTTACAATTGCCACAAAGAAAGATGTAACATTTGATAATATTACAGCTACGCAAGCAATTACAGCTCCAACTGTGAACGCTACAACAGGGGTAGTGACACCTCAAGTAACAGGCTTAACTAATAGAGACTGGACTCCAGGTCAAACAACACCTGTACCTGGTCGTGCGGCTACAGAAGATCAATTGAAAGCAGTTGATAATCAAGTAGCTACTAATAAACAAAATATTGCTGATAATAAAACAGCAATCGATAAAAATACAACAGCTATTGCTCGTAAAATTTTCTTAAATGGTAATACTGGTACTACAACTAAGAAATCCTTAAGCGCTGATGATGTAGACTTCACTATTAAAGGTGAAGATGGTATTACTACAACCGCTTCCGGTAATGATGTAACAGTTAAACTTGATACAGATACTAAAAATAAAATCGATAACGCTGCTGACAAAGATTTGAGCAATTTGACTCCAGATGGTAAAAAGCAAGTTAAAGATTTAGCAGCTTGGAAAGTAGTTGCTAATAGTGGTACTGCTGAAGATGTTAAAGGTGGCGACACTGTAAAATACATCAATGGTGATAACATTGTTATTACACAATCTGGTAAAGACTTCACATTTGCTACTAAGCCAGATGTAACATTCAATACGGTAACGGCTAACGACACTATTACAGCTCCAAAAGTTAAAGCTACAACTGGTGTGGAAACGCCTCAAGTAACTGGTTTAACTAATAAAACTTGGGATCCAAATAACATTACATCTGGTCGTGCAGCAACTGAAGATCAGTTGAAAGTGGTTGACGATCAAGTTCAAGCTAATAAAGACAATATCACTCAAAATGCTGGTGATATTGCAACAAACAAAACAAATATTGCTAAAAATGCTGGTGATATTGCTGATAACAAAACTGCTATCAATAAAAATGCTGGCGATATTGCAAACAATGCAAGAGAAATTGCTGCAAACAAAGATAAAATCGACCAAAATACAACAGCTATTGCTCGTAAAATCTCCTTAGGCAGTGATGATGGTGATACAGATAAAAAATCTTTGAGCACAGGTGATGTGAAGTTCAACATTAAAGGTGAAAATGGCATTACTACTGCAGCTAATGGCGTAGATGTAACTGTTAAATTAGACGATGCTACAAAAGATAAAATCGATAATGCAGCAAACCGTGATTTGAGCAATTTAACTCCAACTGGTAAACAACAAGTTAAAGATTTAGCAGCTTGGAATGTAGTAGCTAACAACGGTACTGCTGAAAAGGTTCAAGGTGGCGATACAGTTAAATTCATCGATGGTGATAATGTTACCATTACACAAAATGGTAAAGACTTCACTGTTGCCACAAAGAAAGATGTAACATTTGATAACGTTACAGCAAACCAAAAAATTACAGCTCCAGAAGTGAGTGGTTTAACAAATACTACTTGGAATCCAGGTGTAACACAACCTGTATCTGGTCGTGCTGCGACTGAAGATCAATTGAAAGCAGTTGATGATGAAGTAGCTAAGAACAAGAAAAATATTGCTGATAACAAAACTGCTATCGATAAAAATGCTGGCGATATTGCAGCCAACAAAACTCAAATTGATCAAAATACAAAGGCTATTGCTCGTAATATCTCCTTAGGTAGTGATAATGGTGATACAACTAAAAAATCCTTGAGCACAGGTGATGTGAAATTCAATATTAAAGGACAAAATGGTATCGTTACTGAAGCTAATGGCGATGATGTAACTGTTAAATTAGATGATGCTACTGCAAACAAAATCAACAATGCAGCAAACACTGATTTGAGCAACTTAACAGATGCTGGTAAACAACAAGTTAAAGATTTATCTGCATGGAATGTAGTGGCTAACAATGGTACTGCTGAAAAAGTTGAAGGTGGTAACACCGTTAAGTTCATCGATGGTGATAACATCTCCATTACTCAAAATGGTAAAGACTTCACAATTGCGACTAAGAAAGATGTAACCTTCGATACAGTAACTGCTAATGACACTATTACAGCTCCAAAAGTAAAAGCAACTGATGGTGTAGAAACTCCAGAAGTAACAGGATTGACTAATAAAACTTGGACTCCAGGTGTAACACAACCTGTAAGTGGTCGTGCAGCAACTGAAGATCAATTAAAAGCAGTTGATGATCAAGTAGCGGAAAATAAAACTAACATTGGTAAAAATGCTGATAATATTGCAGCAAATAAAGCTCAAATTGATAAAAACACAGAAGCAATCGGTCGTAAGATTTCCTTAGGTGGTAACACTGGTTCTACTGATAAAAAATCCTTGAGCACAGGCGATGTGAAATTTAACATCAAAGGCGAAAACGGCTTAACAACGGTAGCTAATGGTGAAGATGTAACTGTTAAAATCGATGATGCAACAAAAGCTAAAATCGATAATGCAGCAAACCAAGACTTGAGCAACTTAACACCTGCTGGTAAACAACAAGTTAAAGATCTATCTGCATGGAATGTAACTGCAGCTGGCGGTACTGTTGAAAAAGTACAAGGCGGCGATACTGTTAAATTCCAAGCCGGTGATAATCTTGAGGTTAAACAAGACGGTACTACTTTCACATATAGCCTAGCTAAAGACGTGAAAGGTCTTAACAGTGTAACTGTAGGTGATGAAAATGGTCCATCCACTAAGATTACTCCTGCTGGTACAACTGTAAAGGATGCAGCTGGTAACGCTACAACAGTTAATGGTGCAGGCATGACTATCAATCCTGCAAACTCTGCAGCTAGTCCTGTATCCCTTACTGTAGACGGCTTGAACAATGGTGGCAACCAAATTCATGGTGTAGCACCTGGTACAGCTGATACAGATGCAGTAAACGTAAGCCAATTGAAAGAAACTAAAGCTGGTTTACAACAAGCTATTAACAATGTAGGCGTTGAAACACAACGTGTTGGTGCTCATGCGGCAGCTATGGCAGCGTTGAAACCAATCCAATACGATCCATTGGAACCAACACAAATTATGGCTGGTATTGGTAACTACCGTGGTGAAACAGCTGGTGCAATCGGTCTTGCCCATTACAAAACTGAAGATACTATGTTCAATATTGGTGTTACACTTGGTTCTAGCCATAACATGATTAATGCTGGTGTAACTCACAAATTCGGTGGTAGCCGTGATAGAAAAGATGCGATTCCAGAACGTTATAAAGCTGGTCCTATCAGCTCTATCTACGTAATGCAAGATGAAGTAAGTCACTTGCGTTCCCAAAATGAAGAGTACAAATCCAAGCTTGAACAACAACAATCTGAAATTGATGCGTTGAAAGCAGCAGTTAACCAATTGTTGGCAAATAAAGCATAATCATATTGTACATATAGTTAGAACTATGTATATCCCGTGAATGGATATGTAAAACTAGAAAGAGCCTTCCTCGAAAGAGGAGGCTCTTTTTAGTATGAAAACAAAAATAGTTTATTAAAGCTATATCTGTAAAATAAAATAGTCTGAAAATTCTAATTTAATAATTAATAAAAATATCGATAAAATTGTATATAATGAATAATTTATGAATATTTTTAGACGGTGATTAATTTTGTAATGAAATCTAATATTCTTTTCGTTCTCAATTAGGAGCATAAAAATTCATGTAATATGCAATTTATTAAGGTGAATTATAAATGAATTATGATGATACTGCGTGTTTAAGCATACTCTATGCATAATTGAGATAATAGTAAATATCCAAAAAGTACACTTTTAAATTGAGAAAATTAGATGAATTATGGTAAAATTAAAGATAGGTTTTATAAATGAAAGTCTGTGTAGCTTTCATTATTTCCAGACTGAGAGAAGTGTGGAACATATGATTCATATAGTTGAGGGTTAGTAATTTAAAGAAGGAAAATGTATGAATAAGATATTTAAAGTCATTTGGTCTAAGTCTAAACAGTGCTACGTTGTAGTATCTGAAATGGCAAAAAATAAAACAGGGAAAAAGAAAATTGTAGTAGCGAGTATCTTGGCTGCCTTGGCGATGCAGACTGCAAGTGTAATTGATGTTGCAGCGGCAGTGGGCGATCTACCGTCTGCATCATTTGCTAATGGTATTGTTGCTAGCGGCAAAACTAATGGCCTAGCTATTGGTAACGCAGCGAACTCCGGCAGCAACCAATCCGTTGCAATCGGTTATTATAGTGTAGCAAATGCAGCCGAAATAAATCCTGCATTACCTGCTACAGCGGTGGGTGCTGGTGCTCATGCAATAGGTCAATCTACAGTTGCATTGGGTTTATCAGCACAAGCTACATCGGGAAGTACTACAGCGTTAGGTGCTAAATCCGTTGCGTCCGAGGATGCTGCTGTGGCAGTTGGTTATGGTACTAAGGCAACAGGGAACTATGCTAGTGCTTTAGGTGCTGATGCCACTGCATCTAATAATGATGCCACTGCATTTGGCCATGGTACTGTTGCATCTGGTGGATCCTCTACTGCATTGGGATCTAGGGCAAAGGCTGGTGGAACTGCAGGTGTTGGTATCGGTATGTTAGCCAATGCGACTAATCAGTATGGTGTCGCTATTGGGGGCGAGAGCTCTTCAAGTGCAGATAACAGTATTGCCATCGGTAGAAAAAGTTCTGTCACAGGCGAGAGTGGTATAGCTATCGGTGCTTTTACCACTTCAAAAGGTGCAAATGGTGTTGCTGTTGGTACTAATGGAACTAAGTCTGATTTAGGCGGTGTCGCAGTTGGTCAAGCTGCTCAGTCGATTGCCTTTAACAGTGTTGCTACTGGTATGAATGTAACTGCTAAAGGTGCTAACTCTGTGGCGTTAGGTGCTAGTGCTACAGCCAATGATGATGGAACTATTGCCATTGGTTCATATGGATCTACGCCAACGAAAGCTACAGGCAATAGAGCTCTTGCAATCGGCTCTGCTACGACAGCTAATGGTTTAGAATCAATTGCCATAGGTAGTCGCGTTAATTCCACATCTCAACATTCTATTGCTATTGGTACTAGAGCTAATGCAAGTGCAGTTAAATCTGTTGCTATTGGTCCTGATTCTAGCGTTACCGTTGATGGTGGTGTTGCCTTAGGGCGTGATTCCGTTGCTGATGTAGCAGGCGGTACTGCTAATAAGGGTTATAATCCTAATACAAACCGTACAGATGTTTATTCTGGTTTGAATGGCAATGTACTTACTAGTACAACAGGTGCCGTTTCTATTGGTAATGGTAGTACTGTAACACGTCAACTTACAGGCCTTGCAGCAGGTACAAGAGATACAGATGCAGTTAACGTAGCCCAATTAAAGAGTGTTAACCTTGCATTCTCTGGTAATGTAAATACTGGCAATGTGAATATTGCAAAGAGCACATTAGGCCTTAAGGGCGATAATACATATATTACAACATCTGCCAACGGTCAGAACCTTACAATTTCTGGTAAAACACAAAATATTGATGTCACAAATGGTCAAGCTTCTGCAAATGCTGCAGGCATGGCTGATTCTAGAAATGTAGCAGATGCTATCAATAAAGCTATTTCTGCCAATGCATATCATTGGAAATTAGCGGCAGACAGGGATTCTAGTGCTCCTGAAGTAATCAATAAATCAGATACTGTAATCTTTGGTGGGGACAATAATATTACAGTAACTCGTAGTGGCAAAAAAATTACTACTTCTTTGAATAAGGCGATTACTGTAGATACTGTGAAAGCAAATAATTCCGTTACGGTTTCTTCTGGTGGCAATCAAATTACTCTAGATGGTACAAATGGTTCTGTAAAAGGTAGAAACTTTACTGGCGATTCATTTAAAGCCGGCGATAATGTATTGAGTAATACAACGCTTCAAATTGGTCCGACTACTGGTAGTAATAATGTGACCATAACTCGTGATGGTTTAACTGCAAAAACTGCTACGAAAACTGTTAAGTTTGGTACCGATGCTATTAGTGCAGGGGGACAGCAAATTACCAACGTTTCTAGCGGTGGTAATATAGGTACTAATGCAGCGAACATTACAGATGTAAAGAATGCTGTAGATGCTGTTACATTAAAACTAGATACAAATTCTAAAACGGGTACTGTTAAGCTTAGTGAAAGTCCACTTAAAGTAATCGGTGCTAATGGTATTAGAACTGATTTAGTTGGTACAAATAATGGTAGTCTTGTTGTTGGTTTAGACAATAATACGGTAAATGCTACGACTAAAGGTATTGGTTTAACAGGTGATACAGGATCTACAGGTCTTAAGTATCTTAAAGACGGTGATGCAACCTTTAAAGTGGCTGGTGATGGCGATTTAGTTACTACTAAGGCTTCTGCTACAGGTGTACAAGTAGCTGTTGATTCTGCTAAAGTAAAAGATTTAGCTGTAGGCGCAGTAACTGTTAGCAAGGCTAATACAACAGATAATCCTATTACAATTACACCAACAGCAGGTACAAATACTAAGGACTATGCAATTGGTATTGATACAACAAAATTAGCTAATCAAACACAATTAACATACAAAGCTAATGGTGCTAATGCAAACAAAGTGTCCTTGGCAAATGGTTTAAACTTTACAGATGGTACTTTTACAAAAGCAACTGTAGGTACAAATGGTATTGTAACTATTTCTACTGCCACAGAAACTATTACTAATGACGCTGATGGTAAAGCTAAAGTAAATAGCCCTACAGATGGTTTAGCGACTGCTAAAAATGTAGCAGATTCTATAAATAAAGCTGTAGATGGCTTGTCTCAAAATCTTACTGTTTCTGATGGTGCTACAGATGGTACTGTAAATCTTAAAAATCAAAAACTTACTATTTCCGGAACGAATGGTGTAACTACAATTGTAAATGGCCAAACTGTTACAGTAGGTCTTGATGCAGCTACAAAAACTAAAGTAGATAATGCGTCTGCAGCAGTAGCTCGTAACATCTCTCTTGGTGCAGATAGCGGCACAGCATCTAGCCAATCCTTAAAAGATGGTGATGTGGCATTCAATGTAAAAGCTGCGACAGGTGACTTAGTATCTACGAAGATGAATGGCAACACTGTTGAAATTTCCACTAAACGTGCGGCAATTACTAGTGATGCTAATACAGGCGCAGCATCTGTAACAGGTGATGATGGCTTAGCAACATCTAAAAATGTAGCTGATGCTATCAATAAAGCAGCTGATGCAGCTAAAGCCGGTGCGGCATGGAATCTTACAACAAATTCCAGCACAACTGATAAAACAACTGTACAAGGTGGGGACACAGTAGATCTTATCAATGGTGATAATATTTTAATCACTCAAGATGGCACAGATAAAAAGAAAATCACTGTAGCTACGAAGAAAGATCTTACAGTAGATTCTATTACTGCTGGTAACACAGTAATGAACACATCTGGTTTAACAAATGGTACGACTGCTATTACAGGTACTGGCATTACAACAGATAAAGTAACTGTAGGTGGTATCTCCATTGATAAAACTGATGGTATCAACGGTGGTAACAAGACAATCACTAATGTTGCTAGTGGTGGTACAACTGATACTAATGCAGCAAATATTGGTGATGTTAAGCAAGCTGTTGCTAACTTGTCCCAAAATTTAAATATTACAGATGGTACTAATAACGGTACTATTGATCTTAAAAACCAAAAACTTAATGTAGCTGGTACAAATGGTGTAACTGCAACTGTAAATAATCAAACTATTACAGTTGGTTTAGATACAGATACTAAAACTAAAGTTGATAATTCTTCTAATGCAGTAGCTCGTAATATTTCCCTTGGTGCAGATAGCGGTACACCTTCTAGCCAATCCTTAAAAGACGGTGATGTAGCATTCAATGTAAAAGGTGCTACTGGTGATTTCATTTCTACGAAGATGAATGGCAATACTGTAGAAGTATCTACAAAACGTACTACTATCAACAGCGATGCTGCAGGTACCGCTTCTGTTACAGGTGATGATGGCTTAGCAACTGCTAAGAACGTAGCCGACGCGATTAATAAGGCTGCTAACCAAGCTAAAGACGGTGCAGCATGGAAATTATCTGCTAATAATCAGGGGGCAACAACTGTAGCCGGTGGTGATACTGTAGACTTTACTGGTGATAATAATATTACTACCGATCGTGATGATAAAAAGATTTCTGTTAAGTTAAATAAAAACCTTAAAGATTTGAGCTCCATATCTCTTACTAATCCAAGAGGAGAAACAATTTCCCTAGATGGTAGTACTGGTATCATCAATGCCTATAGAGCTGAGTTTAAAGATAATGTAGGTGCTGGATCCTCTATTGATAGTGATCGATTGCGATTTACGAATGGTGAAACTGGTGCTAATGAGGCCCAAACGTATATTGGTTTAGATACTGTATCAGTTCAAGCAGGTCCAAATAGTAGTGGCCTTACGTCTAAATATCTCATGTTTAGGGATGAAGATGGCAATAATGCTGAAGGTAGTGCTCAAGGCATGGCCTTCCAAAATGCTGCGGGTAAAACAATCCAATTTACCCTTGATGAAATCAACGCTGGTGGCAACAAAATTAAAGAGGTTGCTGAAGGTACAGATGATACTGATGCGGTGAATGTAAAACAGTTGAAAGATACTGTAGCAAGCCAAACTTTAACATACCGTGCTAATAGTGCGGCAGATACAGATGCTAAGTCTGTTAAATTGTCTAAAGGCTTAGACTTTGTTGACGGCACTATGACTAAAGCTACTGTAGATAATGATGGCAAGGTAACGTTTGATATTAATGATGATACTAAGACCAAGATCAATGATGCTGCAGCGGCTGTGAGCCGTAAAGTGTCCCTTGGTGCAGATAGTGGTACTGCATCTAGCCAATCTTTAAAAGATGGTGATGTAGCATTTAATGTAAAAGGTGCTACTGGTGATTTCATTTCTACGAAGATGAATGGTGATACTGTAGAGGTGTCTACAAAACGTGCTACTATCGATAGTAATGCCACTACAGGTGCAGCATCTGTAACAGGTGATGATGGCTTAGCAACAGCTAAAAATGTAGCAGATGCTATCAACAAGGCTGCTAAAGCAAGCACTGATGCTATTAACTTGAAATTTGCTGGCGATACTAATACATCTGCTGGTGTAGTAAATCTTAAAGATGATACATTGGGCATCAAAGGCGACGGTAAATACGTAACAACTGATGCAGATGGTAAAAACTTAACTGTAAAAGTATCTGAAGCAGAGGTTAAGAAATCTGCGGTAAGTGCAGTTACAGTAAGTACTGATACAACGGATGTAGATAATCCGTTGACTGTTACAGGAACACCAAGTGCAGATGGCACAACTAAGGACTACAAGGTAACTATTGATGGCGCTAAAGTTGCTACGAAGACTAAATTGTCTTATAAAGCAAATGATGGTACAGCTAAACAAGTATCCTTGGCTGATGGTTTGAACTTTAAAGATGGCACGTTAACAACTGCTACTATCGATGATGCAGGCGTTGTTAAATATGATGTAAAAACAGCGGCTATTACAGCTGGCACAGATGGCACTGTTACAGGTCCTGCTACAGATGGTGTAGCAACAGCTAAGAATGTAGCAGATGCGATTAATGCAGCTAAAAAAGCATCTAAAACAGAAATTACTGCTAATGATGATGAAGCGGCTAACACAACAACTGGCAATGTAAAATTAACGTCTACAACGGCTGCAGATGGTCATACA
Organism: Veillonella dispar; assembly: GCF_937975875.1. Lineage (GTDB taxonomy): Bacteria > Bacillota > Negativicutes > Veillonellales > Veillonellaceae > Veillonella > Veillonella dispar_B. The sequence goes on from NZ_CALJSP010000165.1 coordinate 16,739, forward strand.
ATTTACAATGTAAAACTTAATGATACATTGACATTTGGTACTGGCGCTAATGCTATTGTTATTGATGGTACAGCCGGTAAGGCTACTATTGGTAGTGCAGCTATTGATGGTGTAAATAATACAATTACAACAGGTGGTAATAAGGCGGTAACGTTAGATGGCACTACTGGTACTATTACAGGTAAAGCTGCTAATATTGGTGGCGTCACAGTAGATGGTACAAATAACCATGTAACAGGTCTCGGTAATACAACTTGGGATGGCAATGCTGTTTCTGGCCGTGCTGCTACCGAGGATCAATTGAAAGTAGTAGCTGATGCTGCAGCTAGCCAAACATGGCAAATTACAGCCGATAAGGATGCTGCTACATCTGGTAAACAAACTGGTACTAAATCAGATGCAAAAGTAGGTAAAGACGCAAAGGTTACTATGATTGCTGGTGAAAATATCACAATCAACCAAAATGGGCGTGACTTCACATATTCTTTGAATAAAGACCTTGTGAACATGAACTCTGCAAGCTTCAATGGTACTGGTAATAACACAACGGTTATCAATGGTGATTCCATTACACAAACTGCGGGTACTAAAACCAATACATCTACTGCAGCTGGTAATACAGTAGCAGATGGCACTAAGTCTACAGCAACAACTGCAGATGGCACTAAGATTACGGATGGTACAAAAACAAATACTTCCACAGCAGATAGTACAGTTATTGATGATGGCAATGGTAATAATACAGCTCTTACTAAAGATGGTGTAACCATTACTACATCTGGTAAAAATCCTGTATCCTTAACTAAGGATGGTCTCAATAATGGTGGCAATAAGATTTCTAATATTGCAGATGGTACAGATGACACCGATGCTGTCAATGTACGTCAATTAGAGGCTAAGTCTAAGGCGTCTAAAACAGAATTGACTGCTAATGGTGGTGAAAGTGCTGGTAGTACTACAGGTAATATTGTATTGACTAAAACTACTGCCGCTGATGGACATATCATTTATGATAACAAGTTGAATGATAAGGTTACATTGGGCACAGATCCAACTAAGGCAGTTACTGTAGATGGCACAACTGGTAGAATCAAGGCTGGTGATGGTGCTAATGCAGTTGCTATCGATGGCAAAAATGGTTCTGTAAAAGCTGGCGATAAGATTGCTCTTGATGGTAAGGATGGCAAGGCTACAATTGGTACTGTAGGTATCGATGGTAAAGATGGCATCATTACTACAGGTGGTAATAATCCTGTTGCAGTAAATGGCAAAGATGGTGTTGTTACAGGATTAACTAACAAAACTTGGAATCCAAATAATATTGCATCTGGCCGTGCTGCTACGGAAGATCAAGTTAAATCCGCCGTTGAAAATGCTGGATGGAATGCAACTATTGGTACAGAAGGCTCTGGTATTAACAGCACACCAACTGCAACAGCTGAAAAAGTTAAAACTGATGAAACAGTTATTTTCAAAGCGGGCAATAATATGATGGTTAGCCAAGCAGGTAAAACAATTAGTTATGCAGTAAATCCTGAACTGAAGGATATGAAGTCTGCTACATTTAAAGATGCAGCAGGTAACACAACTGTCACAGATGGTAATGGCATAACAATTACACCAGGCAGTGCAAATCCTAATAATCCAAATGCAGGCACTATTTCCTTGACTAAGGATGGCCTTAATAATGGTAATAACCAACTTAAAGGTATTGCACCTGGTACAGATGATACTGATGCAGTTAATGTTAGTCAGTTGAAAGCATCTAATGCTAGAATTGGCGATGCTATTGGTCAAGTAGCAGGTGAGGTACAACGTGTAGGTGCGCATGCAGCAGCAATGGCAGCGTTGAAACCGATTCAATATGACCCATTGGAACCAACTCAAGTGATGGCTGGTGTTGGTAACTATCGCGGTGAAACAGCAGCGGCCTTAGGTCTTGCACATTATACAAATGAAGATACAATGTTCAACGTTGGTGTATCTCTTGGTGCGAACCGCAACATGGTCAATGCAGGTGTAACTCACAAATTTGGCTCTAGCCCAGAAAAGAAAAATATTCCTGATCGTTACAAAGCCGGCCCTATTAGCTCTGTGTATGTAATGCAAGATGAAGTATCTAGTCTCAAAAAAGAAAATAGTGAACAAAAAACTGTTATCGCAGATCAAGCGGCTCGTCTTAATACATTGGAAGCTGAAAATGAGCGTCAACGTCAAGAACTAGCTGAAACTAAACAAGGTTTAGAAGACTTGCGTGCAGCAGTAAACCAGTTGTTAGCATCTAAAGGTTAATCAGTATATAGTAAGATAAATCGGTACTGATTAGTCCAGTACTCTAGTCTTTGAAGTTTTATTTGAAGTGATACCTCTCTATAAAGTGAGATACAATTTCAATTGTGAGTATCTCAAAGAACTGGAGTTTTAAAAGAAACCCCTTACTTATCGTAGTTATACCTATATGGGTATAAGAGAATAGGAAGGGGTTCTTTTGTTATTTTGATATAGATTATTAAATAAAAGTATAATATATGAATGCCTTCTCATGTATATTTGTGATATAATTTAGAAGATATTAGGAGCTAATTGATGGTTCCAACTTGTACGATCTTACATGAATAGGAGTTACTATGTTAGACCGCATACAACGATGGCTTTCAGTAGATACCATGTTGCCCACTGCAGAGCGGTTAGGTCCAGTGGGAACTACAAAGCAACTGTATGGTAAATATTTGAAAATTGCTTGGCCAGCTACATTACAAGGTTTGATGTTACAGTTTATGACTGCCATCGATTTGGCAATGGTTGGGGCACTCGGTGCGTCTGCACTTGCGTCGGTAGGTATTATGGGACAGCCTGAAATGGTGATGCTCATTTTCTGCCGCGCTTTATCTATTGCTGTTACTGCTATCATTGCGCGCCGTCATGGTGAAGGCGATGTGGACGGTATGAATGCAGTTCTTAAGCAGTCTATATTATTAAATTTTTTGATTTATGTGCCTTTATTGGCAATATGTTTCTTTAATTTAGAGCATATCTTACGCTTTACAGGTGCCGAAGACGGCTATATAGACACGGCTGTCTGGTATGGCCGTTTTATTGTCATTAGTCTAATATTCCAATCTTTTAGTCAAATTGTAGGGGCTGCACTGATCGGATACGGTAATACAAAAGTAATTTTTAAATCAAATGTAGTAGGGAACATTTTAAATACCATCATGAACTTTTTCTTGATTTATGGTATTGGGTTCTTCCCTGAGCTCGGTGTTATGGGGGCGGGCGTGTCGACCATGATCAGTAGTGCTCTTATTGCATTGTTGCTACTGCGTACTATCTCACAGCACACGACTACAGGACTAACATTGCGACATCCGTCCAAATGGACCTTTGAAAGACCCGTACTTCATACGATGTTTCACGTTGGGGGCAGCTCTTTAGGAGAGCAGTTCTTTGAACGTTTTGGTATGTATACATACACCATGATTGTTGCTTCCTTAGGGGCCGTGCCATTGGCAGCTCATTATGTATGTATGAATTTGATGGACATATTCTACTACTTTGCCATGGGGCTTGGTTTCGCAGGAGCCTCACATACAGGTCAAAGTCTTGGGCATAAACGTCCAGATATTGCAAAAACGTATGGAAAAATTGGTGCTCGTATTGGTCTTGTAGTAGGTCTTGTAAGTGCGCTAATCTTTATTGGTCCTGGAGAGTTTTTGGTACAGCTTTATACTCGTGAAAGTGAAGTAGTATTTCTTTCTGGTTCTTTGATGGGCATCATGGCAGTAGCAGCTTTCCCACAAGCTTTACAGCAAGTATATTCTGGTGTGTTAAAAGGGGCAGGGGATACGTATTATATTATGCAATATTCCCTAATTAGTGTAGCTATCATTCGACCTATTATTACCTATCTATTGTGTATTACGTTAGGTTTAGGATTATTAGGTGCCTGGTTATCCTTGTGCTTTGATCAGTCCTTACGCTTATGCTGTTCTTACGTGAGATTTATTCGAGGGACATGGCAGCATAAAATTGTCTAATTTTACCTAATAATGTCAAAAATATTAATTTTGAATATCATTTAAGTTGAATTTTTCATATAAAACTTAAAGTTTGTAGTGTTAAATATAGCGCATTAAAGTCGATAAAACTTATGATGCATTGCTATTTATCACTTTTTATATTGAAAAAATTAAAATAATTTATGAAAGATTTATGAAAAACTTCTTGCATATTCAATTTTTTTGATGTACAATACCAAATGTGGAAAAAATGACACATTGGGGAATGTGTTATCGGACCAGAAATCTATGATTTCGTGTATATATGTAAGGGATATATATAAGAAACAGACAAAAACCGCCTTAGTTTTACTAAGGCGGTTTTTGTTTTTATAAATGATTTTGTTCAAGCCAGGCAATACAAGCCGCTTTACCAGCAGCAGGTAATTCTTGGCGTAGTCGTTTGGCATCATCTCTAAGTTTGCAAATGTCAATTCCTGCATTAGATAGTTCTGCACAATGACCTACAAGCCAACTTTCAATTAAAGTAGGGTCAGCCTCCATATGGAATTGAAGGGCTAGGATATGAGTATCTACAGAGAATGCTTGATTTTGACATAGCTCTGTTTTGGCAAGTCTAACGGCACCTCTAGGAATTTCGAATTCATCGCCATGCCAGTGAAGAACAGGCACATTGCCTAGCAATGCTAATGGAGAGGAGGCTCCTTCAGTAGTATACTCAATGGGACTAAAGCCAATTTCTTTCTTACCATGCTTCATAGGTCCTACGTGGCCACCCATAATACGAGATATAAGTTGAGCACCTAAACAAATGCCTAGTAATGGCTTTTTACTATTAATACGATCTGTAATAAACTTGATTTCGTCGGTTAAGAATGGATAGAGTTTTTCATCATACGCGCCAATGGGAGCACCGCAGACGATGACTAAATCAGCTTTTTGGGCATCATAGTGTTCAAAATTGGCAAGGGGAGCTTCGATATATGTTAGTTCAAACCCTCGCTCCACTAAGACTGACTCCAAAATACCGGCATTTTCAAAGTTGATATGACGTACAATATAAGCTAATTTACTCATGCTTTCTCCTATATAAGTACTATATACAATAGTAATTTCTACAAAGTACGTAATATCAGTATATCATATTCTATAGAATTTATTTTGTGATGAAAATCATGATGTATAGGAAATAATAATATCCGGATTTCGCTACATCACAAAAAATATTTTGCAAAATTATATCGAAAAAAGTCGTTGATATAATTTAGAAATTGTTTTTAATGATGAAGGTAACATGAATGTCCCTGAGAGAGGGCACGCATGGTTCTCCGTAAAAGACAACTAATTTAAAATAGAACGCCTACGTTTCCGTAGGTATTTTAGTTTGATTAATTTTAAAGATTCATTAAGAAGTATAAGATATATCTTAAAAGAGCAAGCATTCAGAAACTAATCATTTATACGATTAGCTCCTCAATATGCTTATAATATAAAGATAGATATATTATTAATTAAAAAATATAACATCTGTATATAGATATAATTCGAAATTCTCATGATAAATTCATAAAAGATATTGAAATTTATCGAAAAGTTGTGTAAAATGAAAGTATATTATTACCAAAGGCCTGTGTATTGTTAAAGGCTGTTATTGGAGGGAATTATAATGAACAAAAAATTATTAGCTTTATTGGCAGTTGCTGCTGTAGGCGTATCCGTAGCTGGCGCAACTCCACAAACTCAATTCAACAAAGGTGAATTCCAAGTTGATCTTGGTGCTGCAAGTGTTGAAGCAAAAATGGATGGTGGCAAAGATGCTCACAAATGGAACTTCGATGGTGGTTTGACTTATGGTTGGTCTGACAAAACTGCTATTCAATATGGGTACCATGGTTTGAATACTAAACATCTTGATACTGATATGCATGAATTGAACTTGGTTCGTTCTTTGAACAAAAATGTAGCAGTATATGGTGGCTATGGTCGTATCCACAATCATGATGCTGGTGGCACTAATAACATTGCACAAGTAGGTGTAATTGGTAAAGCTAACCTTGGTTCTAAAGTAGAAGTTTATGGTAAAGCTGGCGTAGGTACTAAGAAAACTTCCACTTGGGAAGCTGGCTTAGGCTACAAAGTTAACGAAGATTTGGATATCAATGCTGGTTACCGTTATATCAATACTCAAGCTACTGATACTGACAATGTATCCTTCCAAGGTCCTGTAGTTGGCTTATCCTACCGTTTCGGTGGTCAAAAATCCGTAGCTCCTGTATACACTCCAGCTCCAGCTCCTGTATACACTCCAGCTCCAGCTCCTGTAGTAGAAGCTCCTATGTATAAAACTCCTAAATTGGATTACTATGTAGAATCTATCTACTTCGATTCCGATCAAGATGTTGCTCGTGCAGACCAATATCCAAACTTGACAGCTGCTGTAAACGCTGCTCACCAATACTCTCAAGACCAAGTTAAATTGTTAGGTAATGCTGATACTGATGCTACTCCACAATATAACGTTGGCTTGTCTGAACGCCGCGTACAATATGTAGCTCAATACTTAGTAAACAATGGTGTATCTGCTGATCGCTTAATTGGCATCGCTAATGGCGACACTAAACCAGTGGCAACTAACTCCACTGCAGCAGGTAAAGCTGAAAACCGTCGTGTAGACGTTTATATCCACCGCTAATCTCTAGATATATCTAGATTAGGTATACAATAAGTCCACCTTCTATCATGCTCTCGTGTTCATCGGGGGACCGAGCATGTGATAAGGTGGACTTTTGTGTTATACTAAGCTTGCATACAATCGTAGGTCATACAATGTTCATTAAGTTTTGGTAATGTATGTGTTGTGAGTATAGTAAAGTAGGTTATATATGAAACGATTTAAATATTACAAACCGCTTATAGGGGCCATTATACTGGCTGGCGTTATGATCATGATGGCGCTACGCATCAGCGATATTGCTAATGCTATTGATGCTATTATCACTGCCTTTGTTCCACTTATAGTCGGTGCTTGTATAGCATTTGTCCTGGATATTCTCGTTGTGCGTTATGAACGGTGGCTGTGGCCTAAGAGTAAAACTGGTTGGAAAGATAAAATTAGACGACCTTTAAGTCTTGTATTATCCTTTGTTACTATCAGTGCTATCGTTTATTTTATTGCCCGTATGGCGATTCCACAATTAATCCATTCTATGTCAATTATTGTTGCTTCTTCACCGCAGTTATATACAGACTTCCAAACATGGATGCAACACTTTACAGAAACCATTCCAATGGCCTCCAATCAAACTCTTATGGATACGTTGAGTGGTGAAAGTGTTGTTAAATATACTCGCGAGTGGGGCACAAAGGGTGGTACCTACCTAGTTAATGCGATGGGGACAGCCTTATCTTGGACTTTAAATATAGGCCTAGGATTGATTTTTGCCATTTATATGCTGCTCGATAAAGAACGCCTTATGATGCAAGGCAAACGGATTTTAAAAGCCTATGCATCGGATGAGTGGGTTAATCGTGTTAGCTACGTGACTCGTGTAGCCGTTCAAACTTTTAGTAACTTCTTTGTAGGCCAGTTTATAGATGCCTTAATTTTAGGTATTATGGTGGGCTTTTCATTGTGGGCCTTTAATATCGAATATGCTACTACGATTGCCTGTGTTATTGGTCTTACTGCATTAATTCCATTGCTAGGTATTTATGTAGGGGGCGTTATAGGCGCAGTTATCTTACTTACTGTTAGTCCTATGGATGCATTAATCTATGTGATTATCTTAGAGGTGCTTCATCAAATTGAAAGTAACTTTATTTATCCCAAGATTGTAGGTAATTCCGTTGGTTTACCTGGTTTGTGGGTGTTTGCAGCCGTTATCGTAGGTGGTAGTTTAATGGGGGTCACTGGCATGTTGATTGGCGTACCTTTGGTGGCAACATGTTACAAATTGCTTATGACTGATGTAAACGATCGACTTGCATCGAATGAAGGTTTATAGTATATTGTCTAAATAATATATCTATTTATGTATGTTTTGTGTGCTGTTGCGTATAGCACAAAATTATAGTAATTCTAGTATACAGATGGCTTTTACCATAGGTGAAAGCATTGTATATAGTAGGAGGATATGTAATGAATAAAAAGTTGATTTCTATGGCATTAACTGGTGTATTGGCAGTTGGCGTATTGTCCGTTGCTACACCTAGTGTAGCAGATGCACGTAAAACAAAACCAGAAACAAGTACTGATATTTCTGTACAACGTGCACCAGGGGAATCCATGGTTATGACTATGAGTAAAATTGGTACTATTTTCCAAAATCGTTTTCCGAATGCAGCACTTCATTCTGTAGAGCTTAACTCTAATGATTTGAACTATGGTTACAAAGTAGTAGGCTATAGTAAATATCATCAATATAAGATGAAAATCGACGTTATCACTGGTAATACATCTGATATGGATGAAGGTGGCAAACCTAAGAAAGTTATCGGTGAAATCTTTAATAAAGATAAAGTCATCGAAGCAGCTCAAGCTGAGCGCGTTGCGAAACAACAGCTTGGTGCTGATGCAGTTGTAAAAGGCTGGAAAATTGAAGCTCATGAAGGCAAGATTCTATACTATATGACAATGCATCAAGATGGTAAAAAAGTTGTAGTCACTGTAGATGCGGAAACAGGAGCATATGTAGGTCAATCTAAATCCAGTAAATTACCTCCTGAACCAGACCAAGGTTTTGATGGTCGTAGAACAAATATCATTTGGGACAACACTATTGATATGGGTCGTTAATCCATTTAGCGATATTATAAATAAAGAGCTGAAGATACAATCTTCAGCTCTTTTATTTATATAATGGTTATATATTTATTATTACCAACGATTTTCGTAGTATACTTGTGTCCACATGATGACCTCTACAAGAGAAGGGTGAGGGCTCATAGTTTCACCTACAGTGATAACGGATTTAGGATCCATTTCGCGAGTAATACCTTTTTCACGTAAGCGTTTAGTACGTTCAGAAGCGATTTCTTCATTAATTGCTGTCAACGGAGTTACACCGCTGTTCATAAGGTTTACATATGGTTGGAATAGGATAGACGCTTGAGGGCCTGTTACATGCATACCAAGGATATGGTTAGTATCTTTGTCTACCACGATTTTTACAAAGCCGTCATTCACATCGCCAGGGTTGATACCCATTGCGTAGCCTTTAGCTGTGGAGGAGTAGTAGTTTTTACCTACACCTACATTGTAACCAGCTTTAATAGCTTCTGCTTCAGTAAGACCTACGCTACCAATCTCAGGGTAGGAGAAGGTAACCTTTGGCAATGTATCATAGCGTGCCCAACGGAAATCTTCTTCGTTTTTAGCAAAGTATAGGTTGTGGGCGATAATATCAGCTTCATAGTTCGCACGATGACGGAATGCTGGTTCACCATTTACATCCCCTAAGGCATAGATGCCATCAACAGATGTTTCAAGGAACTCGTTTGTTTTAATCCAGCCTTTTGGTAAAGTTTCGATACCCGTATTTTCTAGGTGCAATTCTTCCACAGCAGGACGGATACCGGCAGCTACGAGGATTTCTTCAACCTTAGTTTCTGTGATTTCGCCAGTAGTACGATCTTTTGTTACTACTACCTTAAGGCCGTCCTCTTGACGGATTTCAACAGTGTCTTGGTTTAAGATTACATTAATACCACGAGCTCGGTAGTTTTGAAGAAGGTGTTCGGACATCTCTTCATCTTCCTTAGGTACAAGGCGTACATTATGTTGAATGATGGTAACTTCAGTACCTGCAGAATCAAATACATGACCAAATTCTACACCGATAGGACCGGCACCGAGTATTGCAAGAGATTTGTATGGTTGTTTAGGGAATTTATCGCCAAAGAGGCTTTCACTAGTAAGGAAACCTGCCTCTTGAAGACCTGGTACATTTGGTACATTACTATAACCGCCAGTACCTAGAATAATCGTTGGTGCTGTAATTTCTACAATGCCAGAACCATCGTTGAGATGAATATTCATTACTTTATCGGATATAAAGCTTGCTGCACCACGATATACGTCTACATTGTCATATGCATTGTAATAATCGTAAATGCCAGCAGATTCGTCGATTTTATGCCAGGTACGTTTTGATACAGTATCCCAATCCATAGTAGCAGAACCAACATTAATACCGATTTTTTTGAATTCTTCCACTTCCTGGATCGCATTAGCTGCTGTAACCATAACTTTTGTAGGAATACAACCACGAGTTAGGCATGTACCACCAAATTTACCTTTTTCTATGATGGCTACTTTTAACCCTTTTTTGATAGCAGCATCAGCTACGATTGTAGCGCCACCTGTACCGACGACAATAATATCATATTGTTTCATGTTGATTCCTTTCTATTTATATCAATTAATAGTTATTATCATTAACTCTATTATAACACTATATTGAATAAAATCAATATAGATATATCGTTTAATTTTCAGAGTTTGCTTTTATATTATACAATGAATATATTTATAAGTTGTATAGTAATCTATTATTTATGACTTTCAAATACAAAAAAAGACAGTCCCGAAAGACCGTCTTTAGTATGATTGTAAAATTGTATTTAATCCCAGTTTTCGTGATAGCCACGTTTTGCATAATCTGCAGTAGCAGTGAAGAGAATATCTGTACTGGAGTTAAGTGCTGTTTCAGTGGAGTCTTGTAAAACGCCAATGATGAAGCCTACACCTACAACTTGCATTGCGATGTCATTGGAGATACCAAATAGAGAACAAGCAAGAGGAATTAGAAGTAGGGAACCACCAGCAACGCCAGAAGCACCACAAGCACCGATAGTAGCAATAACAGATAAGAGGATTGCTGTAGGGATATCTACAACGATTCCAAGTGTATGGGCAGCAGCTAATGTCATGATTGTAATTGTGATCGCTGCACCACCCATGTTGATTGTTGCACCTAATGGAATGGATACGGAATACATATCAGGGTTAAGTTTTAAACGTTTTGCTAAATCGAGGTTAACAGGGATGTTTGCAGCAGAGCTACGTGTGAAGAATGCGTAGATTGCAGATTCACGTAAACATTTGAAAACCAATGGATATGGATTACGGTGAAGATATACAAAAGATAGAAGTGGGTTTACTACTAATGCTACGAAAATCATAGAACCAAGTAGTAATACGAGTAATTGGAAATAACCAATTAAAGCTTCAATACCGTTAGTAGCAATAGAGTCAGCTACGAGACCCATGATACCAAGAGGAGCAAAGCGGATAATCCAACCTACTACAGTTGTAATAGCTTGAGCGATAGACTCCATTACTTCCTTAGTATTCATTGGTGCATGGCGTAAAGCGCCACCGATAATAAGTGCCCAGCCTAAAATACCGATATAGTTAGCAGTCATCAAGGCTTTTACTGGATTATCAACAATATTTTTTAAAAGTGTTTTCATTACCTCTACGATACCTTGTGGTGGAGCTGCATCGGCTGCACTAGCTGCAAGGTGTAATGTAGTAGGGAACATAAAGCTTACGACTACAGCAAGCGCTGCAGAAAGGAATGTACCTAATAAATATAATGTGATTACAGAGCCCATTCCTGTTTTTTGACCAGAACGGTGTTTACTGATGGCTGCAATAACAAGGAAGAATACGAGGATTGGTGCAATCCCTTTTAAAGCACCAACAAAGAGAACGCCTAATAAAGCTAATTCATTTGCCACATCTGGCACGTATAGAGCTGTCAAAATACCAATAATCAAACCTATGATAATTTGTTGGATTAGACTGACTCTATTGATTGTTTTTACAAATCGATTCATAGTACACTCCAATACTTAATAAAAACTAATAAAAGACCATGGAAAAGATATCTTTTCGTCATGGACATATGTCATTATACAACGAACATAGCATGGTGGCAATAGAGAATATCATAGATATTTATATATAATGATATATAATGATATTAGATTTATTATGACTGATAATAATATTTATTTTGCAATATGATAGCTTTCATAGTAGTGAGTATATGGTTTTAACTAAATATGTGCTCATTACATAGTTACTATATATAGTATATATAATAGGATTCTTTTGATAGGTTGCATAGTATGATATACTATGCGAGTAAAGAGTTTGAATATAGTTCTTGATTAGTGAAAGGACCATAATGAATACTAAAGAATTTAAAACATATGCCGATAAAGAAGAATTTGTACAAGGTGTTTTTTCTAATATTGCAAAAAATTATGACTTGATGAATACAGTCTTGAGCTTTGGACAAGATTATTATTGGCGCAAATTCTCTGTAAAAGCAATGAATATCGGTCCTCACCAACGTGTGCTTGATGTAGCATGTGGTACTTGTGTATTTACAAAGGAAGCATTGCGTCAAGAACCAACATTAAGGGTGGAGGCATTAGACTTTAATAGTGAAATGCTTGATCAAGGTCGTGTACGTATTGAAGATGCAGGTTTAATAGATCAAGTTAATCTTGTTCAAGGTGATGCAATGGCATTACCATATGCAGATAATACATTTGATGCGGCTATGAGCGGATTTGCAATGCGTAATGTGCCTGATATTAAACAAGTATTATCTGAAATGCAACGTGTTGTAAAACCAGGTGGAAAAGTAGTTGTGCTAGAATTGGCTAAACCTAGCATGTTTGGTTTTAAACAGTTATACAATTTCTACTTCTCTTATATATTACCTATTATAGGTAAGTTAAGTAAGGATAATTCCTCTTATGCATGGTTGCCAGAATCCTTACGCAGATATCCTCATCAAAGCGAGATTCTTGAAATCTGGAAATCTTTAGGATATGAAAATGCCACCTATCATGAATTGACAGGCGGCATTGTAGCGGTCCACGAAGGTGTGGTACCAGAAAATTCTATTGTAAATAATAAGTAATATTAGCGTCTTGAGAAACTACTAATGATCCTTTTTCAACAGGAGTCGCAGTTTCGAGAGACGCTTTTAACATAACGGCGTTACGATAGGAACCAGAGTCCATAGAGGTTGTTTGTGGTGTGCTGATAGAAACGGTTTTTACAGGGCCTAATGTACGACCAAGGGCTGCAGCAATAACCTCAGCTTTATGACGACCGTCTTGAATTGCTTCGGTAGTTAAAGAATCAGACAGTTGTTGAGATACATCATTTTGGAATGAAAGGTTATTGATATCGTTGGCACCAGCGCTAACAGCAGCGTCAACAGCCTTTCCTACATTATCAAGATTGTTGATTTTTATAGTCACACGATTTGCTACACTATAACCAGTGTTGATTCGTTTGCCGTCTTGATAATCACTTGTAGGGTTAATAGAAATATTAGATGTGTAAATATCTTTTTTGTCGATACCTAAATGACCTAACTTACTGATTAAATCACTCATGATGCGATCGTTATTGGATTTTGCAGCATTGATATTAGTGTTTTCACTAGTAATACCAAGTGTTAAAATCGCATAGTTAGGTGCTACAGAACGAGAGGCTTCGCCTGTAATTTGAATTTCTGAGGTATCAAATGTACCTTGTGGTGCAGCAAAGGCTACAGTGGCCATAGTTGCACATACCGCAGCAATAGCAACTGTTTTGGATAATAAACGTTTGGATAATTTCATACTCAATCTCCTCACACATTATTATAGTATTAATTATAACTACTATAATAAAAGACTAAACTGAAATATAGAGCTAATTCAAAATTAAAATATAGTATTAAATAGTATATAACTATATAACTACATAAGTGAAAGAGTCTATATTACAGCTACATTATACAAAATAGATTGTATAAAATCAATCTTTAGTTTTAGATTGAAAAATGAATGTGCAATGAAAGTGGTGTGAAATTGAGAATTGGGGGTTGCCATTATTTTTTTGTTATACTATAATATGCATACAGTCGTTCGAACGACTGTTTCTTAATGAGTGTGGGAATACACTTTGAAGTTCGAAAGAACTTCAAAAAAATTATAAAATGTGTTGACATGAAAGTGCTCACATGTTATTATAATCAAGTCGTCAGATGGCGCTTCACTAAAGCGTGAAACTGATAACAGATCTTTGAAAACTGAACAATGATAGGTAATCAATCATATGATTGAACATAT
>NZ_CALJSP010000166.1:0-31099 GCF_937975875.1 Veillonella dispar
AGAAAGACCCTTATAGGGTCAGAGCAAACCACCCGTTCTACGGGTGGTTATGATTTTTCTAATTAATATTCATAGAAGAACTGTTGTAACTTTTTAAGGTTTTTAGTTTTTGTAAGACCAAGCATCAATAGGATGCGAGCTTTTTGTGGACTTAATGTATCACTTACAAGATAGCCTGCTAGTGCATCTTGTGGTACGGCAGACACCATGCCACTCCCTGTACGAGAGGCCCGTACAGTTGGGAATGCTGTATTTTGTGTTATTTGACGTACATTTTGAGGAATTGTACCATGACCCAATCCAGTCAAGATGAGCCCATCAGGATTAGTGGCAACTACACTCATTGGCACCATGTCATCCATACCGCCATAGCAAGTCAAAATGACTACACGAGGCAATTCCTTTAAGTCATGTACATCAAAGATGGATTCTTTCGTATGACGACGAGTAGAGGCTTTATAATAATGAGCTACACCATCCTGGACGATACCAAGATGACCTACTAATGGACTGTCAAAGGTAGCCACATTAGTTGTATTCCGTTTGGATACATCACGGGCCCCATCAACATAGCCATTTAGAACAACAAGCACACCTTTACCTACAGATGCAGGTGTTCTTGCCACTTGAATCGCTTGTAACAAATTAATAGGACCATCTGCACTGATTGCCCCAGCAGGTCTCATCGAGCCAGTAATAACGATAGGTTTATCTGTATGAACAGTAAGATTAAGGAAATAGGCTGTTTCTTCCATGCTATCTGTTCCATGAGTAATAACAACACCACCTATATCCTCTTGATTTACTAATTCTTGTACTAACTTAGATAAATCCAACCAATGCCGGACAGTAATATCAGAACTTTCAATATTACTAAACTGAGTATATGTATATGGACCATATGGTTCTGTGCCTGGTACGGAGTCTAAAATTTCATCGAGGCCTAGTACACCTGCAGTATAGCCCGTCAAATCTGTATCGGATGCGCCTTGTCCAGCAATTGTACCACCCGTACCAATCAACGCAATTTTTGTCTCCATATTACCTCCATCATAAAATACATAAGAAATAGTAAATCTTTGGTTAATCAACATTAGCATGAATTAGACTAGTAAAAACAAGTCCTCTCTCAACATTGTGGGTGAAAGGACGGCATCAATTCTAATTTATGCTTATTAATACGATTTAAATAATCAATACGTTCTTTCGTTTCAAGATTTTCTATCTCTCCAGTTCTAATATATCGATCTAATACAGCATAGGTAAATCCTAATTTATCTTCATCAGATAGACCGCTGAGTCCATCACTAGGCGTCTTATCTACAAGATATTTTGGAATATCAAGTAATCGACCTATTTGGCGCACCTCTTCTACGACAAGATTGGCAAGAGGACTAAAATCCCCTGCACTATCGCCATATTTTGTAGAGTACCCTACATAATCTTCAGATCCATTACATGTATTAGCTACGCGTGCGCCATTTGGCAAATTTTGCCCTACTGCATATAGCGTTGTCATGCGAAGACGCGGTGGTGTATTAATTCCTGCATCCTTGGATATATCAGTTCTACCCGTAACAGAATTATAACCTTCACCTTGAATGATAGCGTTTGTCAAAGCTTCATAGGCAGCTCCAATATTCACTATGATATGTGGAATCCCCAAATGTGCCACTACAGCCTTAGCATCATCGATATCAGACTGAATTCCATTCGGCATAAGAACACCTACTACGCGTTCTGCCCCAAGGGCTTCTTTACATAAAGCAGCTACGATTGTGGAATCCTTACCACCTGAAATGCCCACTACGGCGCTACAACTAGGTCCATTTTGACTAAAGTAATCTCGAATCCATTGAACGAGAGCCTCTTTTGTTACTTCTGGATTGTCTAACATAAGCCCTCCTATTTTTTTCGGAAAATACGATTTAATAAATCCATTTTCATTTGA
Source organism: Veillonella dispar (assembly GCF_937975875.1). GTDB lineage: Bacteria > Bacillota > Negativicutes > Veillonellales > Veillonellaceae > Veillonella > Veillonella dispar_B. The sequence continues at coordinate 1,952 of NZ_CALJSP010000166.1, forward strand.
TAGTATCCTGGACTCATATCAAGGTAATGACGATGTGGATTTTCAAAACGTTGTTCTTCAGGCCAAATTTCAGTTTCTAATTGGTCTTTAACATATTGACGAAGCTCATCTAAAGTTGGTAATTCTACTAGTAATTTTCCATCCTTAATAATGAGTTGTTTCATTTCTTTGAAAGTACAGTTTTCAAAGTACAATTCACGCCACGGTTGTTCTGGATCAATATAACGATATGGTTCGGTTGTATCTGGTACCTCTTCTAACAATGTTAATAAGTCTGCAATGGCGCGACCTTTCTCATTGTACACGCGATACACCTTTTTAAATCCTGGGTTCGTAATCTTTTCAACAGATTCGGAAATCTTAATACGAGGCTCCCATACGCCATTTTTTTCAACGCCAGCAATCTTGTAAACTGCCCCAAATACAGGGTCACTCTTGGATGTAATCAATCTTTCACCTACCCCGAAGATATCGATAGGACCACCTTGAATTAACAAGGATGTAATCGTATATTCATCAAGACTGTTGGAAGCCATAATTTTACAATCTTCTAAGCCTGCTTTATCGAGCATGCGGCGCGCTTTTTTAGCCAAGTATGCAAGGTCACCAGAATCAAGGCGAATCCCTTTCAAACGTTTCCCCATAGGTTCTAATACATCTTTAGCTACTTTAATCGCATTAGGTACACCAGAGTTTAGAACATCATAGGTATCAACGAGGAATACAGCACCATCTGGATAAACCTCAGCATAAGCTTTAAAAGCTTCGTATTCTGAATCATGATACATAACCCAACTATGCGCCATCGTACCGCTCACAGGGATGCCAAATTGTTGGCCCGCTAAAACAGTTGCCGTAGACTGCACCCCACCGATGTAGGCTGCTCTCGCACCATATACAGCGGCATCCACATTGTGAGCTCGACGGGCACCAAAATCAGCTACAACACGACCATCTGCAGCGCGTACGATACGATTGGCCTTTGTAGCGATAAGGGACTGATGGTTCATCATAGTTAGCACTGCAGTTTCTACGATTTGTGCATCTATGAGAGGCGCTACGATAGTAATAACCGGTTCATTGGGGTAAATAATAGAACCCTCTGGGAATGCATATACATCACCAGTGAATGAGAAATCTTTTAGATAGTTTAAAAACTCCTCACTAAAAATACCTTGGGCCCGTAAAAAATCAATATCACGTTCATCAAAGTGTAAATTCAAAATGTACTCAACGATTTGTTCAAGACCCCCAAAAATGGCAAAGCCACCCTTGTCTGGATTGCGTCTAAAGAATACATCAAACGCGACGCGATCTGTGTTTTCATGTTGCGTAAAATAGCCGTGTGCCATGGTCATCTCATAAAAATCCATAAGCATACTAATATTGCGACTGTCGTGTTGCATCGGTTCACCAACCTTCTAAAATCTAATGGATTTGTAAAATCGTTAATCGTATAACCTCATTATACATTATTATTCCTATATAGCTAGTCTCTACTTGTGCTAATGCTTGCATTAACTATCCTAATAATCATTCTTGTGATATAACTATATATATACTAATTATTTATATATTCCATATATATGTCGGTGAAAGTTATCACTGAAATAAATCCAATTATTAGTATTAATTCGTATACTAATAAAATTACTACGCATTCAGTATAATCAACCAACATATATATCTATTATTTACATCAGAATGAAAGGAACCATTATGGAATCAATCGTTCAAGCTAAACGCGTATTAGAAATATTTAAAGAAATGAGCCAAATTCCTCGTGAATCAGGCAACGAGAAAGGCATTAGCGACTATATCGTAAACTTCGCTAAAAACTTAGGTTTAGAGGTTCATCAAGACGACCAATATAATGTAGTCATCAAAAAACCTGCATCCCCAGGTTATGAAAATAGACCTTCTATTATCCTACAAGGTCATATCGACATGGTATGTGTTCGTGATCACGACTCTAACCATGACTTCACTAAAGACCCAATTGCCAACATCATCGAAGGCGAATGGATGCATGCAGACCACACTACATTAGGTGCGGATAACGGTATGGGTGGCGCGATGATGCTTGCTATCCTTGAGGATGATAGCCAACAACACGGCCCTATGCAATTATTGTTCACTACTAATGAAGAAACTGGTATGGATGGCGCTTTCGCTATTAAAGAAGGCCAAGTAAGTGGTGATTACTTACTCAACCTCGATACAGAAGTAGAACACGATTTTACTGTTAGCTGTGCTGGTGGTTGCCACGTTCACGTAAATATTCCTTTATTGCGAGAAAATAACCAACCTGGTTATGATGCAGGCTTATCCCTTACCGTAACAGGCCTTAAAGGCGGTCACTCTGGTATCGAAATCTGCGAACAACGTGCTAATGCTAACCAAGTATTAACACGCGTACTCTATGACATTCAACAACAATATCCTGTATGCTTAGCATCCTTTGAAGGCGGTGTAAAACATAATGCCATTCCTTCTAAAGCAGTAGCTACATTATCCGTACGCGCTGAAGATGTAGAAGCCATCAAAACTTTAATTGAATATCAAGAGAAACAATATCTCCATGAGTATGGTATCCAAGATCCAGGTCTTAAATTTGTCGTAGAAGATGTCGCAACACCTGATGTAGTCTATGCGGATGATACAACAGAAGCCCTCATTACTTACATCTATCTTGCACAAGATGGTGTTCATTCTGTAAGCAAATCTATCCCAAATCTTGTAGAAACTTCTGACAACATCGCAATCGTACGCGAAAATGAACATACTATTGAAGTACTCATCTCTATTCGTAGTTCTAACAGTAACAGCCTTGAATTCTTAGCAAAGAAAATGCTTCTTCTTGCAAAAACACTTGGCGTATCTGCAGAACGCACTGGTGGCTATCCAGCATGGGAATATGACAAAGGATCAAAACTTGAAGAGCAAGCTATTTCCTTACATAACGAAATGTTTGATACACCAGCTAATGTCAATGCTATTCATGCCGGTCTTGAATGTGGCTTGTTAAAAGGTGTACTACCAAATACACAAATGATCAGCTTTGGTCCTACTATCGTAAGCCCACATACACCAATGGAACGCGTTCATTTACCATCTGTTGAAAATGTATATGTATATCTAAAAGCTTTATTAGCTAAGTTACAATAAACATAAAACAGTAAATAATGACTATATACTTTATGTATAATTTGATATACTAAAGGTAATCTAATTAGAGATTTATATAACGAATTCTCTTCTCACCCTCCTATAAGGAGTTCAGTCAACTCTCCCTCGACTGAGTCTTCTATAGGAGGGATTTTTTTATATTCTTCTCCCAAAATTTGAAATTAATATTTATTCATAGAGGAGTATCTCTTCATATATACGTAAATCAATATATACAACACTTTTCACAATCAATTATGAATATTAAATACATCTGTCACTATACTCATATAAGGTATATAACCAATATATTTAATGAGAATTTTAAGAAAAATAGTACTTTCATAACTATGCATATACCCTAGGGTGTATTTTCTGTGTTATCCTATAGGTGTATACTGTGTTTACATTACTCAGGAGGTACGTATGATCCCTATTGTTATCATATCCGGATTTCTAGGGTCTGGAAAAACAACATTTTTACAACACATACTAAAAGAACATAAATCTACAGATAAAATTTTAATTATAGAAAATGATTTTGGTGAAACCAGCCTCGATGCAGCAAATCTTGCAAAAACAGGGGCTACCATTCGTGAAGTTACATCTGGCTGTATTTGCTGTAGCTTACAAGGAAATTTCCAACAAGCACTGCTCGACATTCTGCAAAATTACGATGTAGATACCATCTATATTGAACCATCAGGAGTCAGCAAATTAAGCGAAATCATCCATACATGCGAGGATGAAGAGATTGCAAAATCCGCCTATGTTCATGCATCGGTAACCACCGTAGATGCCATGCAAGCACCTATGTTTATCAAAAACTTTGGTCTCTTCTTTAAGGATCAAATCACAAATAGTGATGCCATCTTCTTAAGTCATACCGAAGATATCCAACAAACAAGCATTACAAAACGTATGATTCACGAGTTAGCACCAAATACTCCAATTCATGAAGAAGCATGGAGCACCATTGCGTTACGAGACTATATCAAACGTCTCTATCATTGTCATGATGACAATTCCTTACATGATGAGCATCTATTTATGAGCCATACATTCAAAGACTTGCGTACACTCACTCTATTACAGTGGAAAACTATCTTAGAAGGTATGCCAGATACCGTACTCCGTGCTAAAGGGATTGTACCGACCGTCGAAGGACCTCATGAGTTGCAATACGGTACCCATTACTGTTCCCTATCCCCTAGTGAGTCCACGGACTATAGCTTAGTTGTTATTGGTACAGATTTTAATGTGCCAATGGTACATAACGAAGTGTGTCAATCATGATACCTGTTTATATCGTTACCGGATTCATCGGTTCTGGTAAAAGTACTTTCATAAATGAACAACTACAACATCGTAAAAAGCTGGGCGGCACGGCATGTATCAGCGCCGAAGAAGGTGCTGTATCGCTCATCAAAGAAGGATTACAACTCAATCCTGATAAGCTTAGTGCAATTACACCTAATGAACCTGATACATATAGTTCTATAGCTGATGAAATCGCAAGCTATGTCGACAAGGTAAAGCCTAAAGAAATATGGATTGAATGGAACGGTATGATCAGCTTTCACCAACTAGAAGCCTTGCTATATAGTGATAAGCTACGCCATCTATTACAAATCGAAAAGGTATTATATCTTTGTACAGACCAATTCGTCGCATCCATTTTGCCTGGTTTAGGTAATGATGTAACAAGCCAATTATATAGTGCCGATTGTATCATCACAGAAACCGATACACATCACGCCTTATTACGGACCTATAACAGTGACGCCAAGATTGTAACAGCGCCTGCGCCAGAAAAGGTAGCAGAATTATGCCGCAATTCTACGTGGGGTCTCATACCAAATCTATTAGTTATCGGCATTACAGCCTACATACTATTAGTCACTGCATTCCGTCATGATATTCCTTACTCCATCCACCAATGCTTTGCCATCATTACAGGGCTCATTATCGAGGCTATCCCGTTCCTATTATTAGGAACCATTGGTTCAACAGTCATTCGCTATTTCGTTCCACAAAGAATACTGCTAAAACTATTAGGAGATCACTCTTGGAAGAGCTATGGTGCCGCCATGGTTAGTGGCTTAGCCTTACCAGTTTGCGACTGTGCTATTATTCCATTATTTAAAGCACTTACAGATAGAGGTGTACCATTATCTGTGGCCCTCCTATTTATGCTCGCCAGCCCAATCATCAATCCTATTACCATTCTATCCACCTGGTATGCCTTTCCAGATAATCCAATGATTTCTGTATGGCGTATCGTACTTGGCCTTGGCGTAGCTTTATTGGTGGCCTTATCATTCCGTTTTATACCACCATCTACGTCTATGATGAAAGCTAAAACGGCACAGAACCTAAGTTATGAAGAAATCGTCTTAGAAGCATCGAAAAGTAAACATATCAATAAAAGAAAGTTACTCATTCATATGGAAAAAGAGTTCTCCCAGCTCTTATTCTATTTCTCTATTGCAGCTTGTGTACTATCCGTAGTTCAAGTGTATGGAAAGCCTTGGCTCATCAATGCCGGCATCACATTACCTGACGTGTGGGCCATCCCAATTCTGCTAATATTGGCGTTCTTCTTCTCTGTATGCTCTACATCAGATGCTATTATAGGCAAATCCTTGAGCACCCTGTTCCCTATGAGCTCAGTCATGGGTTTCCTTATCTTAGGACCTATGCTCGATATTAAAAATGTATATATTTTAAAACAATATATGCCCACATCATTTATTCTTCGTCTAGGCTTAACAATTGTTGTTATATCCTATTTAGCAGCATTAGGTTTTCAATTCTTTTTAAGCTAATGTTTAGTCATTACTATTTCAGTTCTTCATGAATATAAAAGGAGATGATTCTATGAAATTAGGGCTGAAAGATCGCTTTTCCATTGTGAAAGGCTTACTTTACCTCACCTTAGGTATCTGCTGTGTATACCTAATCGTAACCGGTCGTTATTTGAACTATATCGCACCACGATATGAACTACTGCTAGGTATTAGCAGTGTAGCTCTCATACTAGGCGGATTGGCTACGGTTATTTGGGCTCCATCGCGCTATTATAAACACAACTGGCGCTCTATCGTGCCTATCATTATTCCCGTAGTTTTACTCATCGTTCCCCCTGTCCTTGTACCTACAACAGGTGTTCAAGGTGCAGCACGAATCAATGATGATACAAACAACTTTGACTTTACAAATGATGCCATCGGCGAGGTTATTACAGTTAATAGTGAAAGCAAAGAGCCTGGCATTTCTAAAGACAAAAAAGAAATCGTGTTAAATTCAGATAATTTCTATCAAACCATCGTAAAGGTTGGATCTAATGTAGACCAATACAAAGACTACACTGTATATATGACAGGTTATGTAAACCGCGATGATAACACGCTAAAATCTAATGAGTTTACCATCTCTCGTATGGCTATGTCCTGTTGTATCGCTGACGTGGCACCCATTGGCATGACCGCCTATAAACCAGATGGTGATAGCTTAGCTAATGAACAATGGGTTTCTATCGAAGGCAAAGTATCTACGCGAGATTTCCACGGTCGTCAACAACCATACGTAGAAATTACAAAAATAAAATCAGCAGAACCTATTTTAGGTTATGTATATCCTTAAACAAACAATCTTAAATCGATAGCCTTAAAGAAGCTTAAATAAATATATAAACAAAAAACCGAGGCCTAATGCCTCGGTTTTAATAAACATATATTTAGCAAACATATAATAGTATTATATAGGGACTATATTATCGATATTATCGATGTAACTCTTTAACAATTCGTTTGCCAAGAGATGCAGCAACAGCACAAAGGAAGATGTCTGGACCTACGGGAATTAAGAAGCATGTAATAATAACGGCCTCCACCCCAATTGGTTTACCTAAGTACAAATTCATAATGAAGTACAAATAAATCATCCCAAGGCCATACACGATAAATAAATTTAATATAGATCCTGCTAATAATCGTTTAAAGGACAATGTTTCCATAGACTCTGCAATACGGCCCACTGCATAAGCACCTACCATAAAGCCAATTAAATAACCAAAGGTAGGTTGTAAAATGTAACCAGGACCACCACCAGATGTAAAAATCGGTACCCCAATTAATCCTAAAACAATATAAATGCCAACACTAGCAGCTCCTAATCGACTGCCCAGTACAATGCCTGCGAGGGTAGTAAATAAGATTTGTAATGTAAATGGACAATTTGGTAATGGTACCCGTATGAAAGCACCTACAGCAATTAATGCTACAAAAAGTGCTGTCATTGTTAACTGACGGGTAGTGATGCGACCTTGTTTCGACACGGTAGAACTCATGGTATACCTCCATTAATAACACATCAACAAACTACAATCTACTAACTATCTAAATTAAATCACTTGTATTTTTAATTGTCAACTACATGTGTTGACTTTTAGTTAACTATGCAGTCTAATACTATATATACGGCAATTTCAAGTATTTTGTTATTTTGACTATACATTATAGTTATTACCAATCGTTCATAATAACTAAAAGATATACTCATCTTCATACAAAAATCTTTGAATTTCATCTTATATTCATGTAACAACATTAAATTATACGTAAGTAGATTGAGTAAAATCTACTTTCACAAAACAGTATATAAAAGTACCTTATATTAGGAGGCATTCATTATGAAAAATGTTAAAAAAGTATCAAAGGTATTATGTGCATTTGGCGTTAGTACAGTACTATTAGCAGGTGTAGTTGGCGCAGCTAGCAACCATGCATACAACAACAATAGCAACTGGAAAGGCGTTGGTAGCGTAGCTCCATCCGCTCAAGCTAACTATTCTGTTGATTACATGGGCGCTGTTACAGTATTCCAACAAAACTTCCCTGGCGCTACTGTAAAATCTATTTCTTACGATGCTAAACACAACCCTTACTATGAAGTAGAAGGTTACTACAACAACCGTGCAGTAGAACTTAAAGTTGATGAAGCAACTGGCCAAATTGTTGGTAAAGAAGTAAAAGGCTATGCTAAAGCTAACAAAACTATTAACGTTCAAAACATCATCATCCCTGAAGTAGCTGAAACTAAAGCTATGGAAAAAGTTGGTTCTGACTTCCAAACTGTAGAATGGACTGTTGAACGTGAAAACGGTCGTGCTGTATACGAATTCGATATGACAACTGGCGGCGGCAAAAAAGCTGAAGTAAAAGTTGACGGCATGAACGGTAAAGTGTTAAGCGCTAAAGTAAAAAGCACAAAATACTAAGATTTTAATTCATCAAGTGAACCCTATCCTAACCCACTTAGATGACACACTACACATATAACACACATACTATACACACAGTATCCATTGGATACACTCTCTAACACAAACTAACACACAAACTTAGAGAGCCCCCTATGACTCACAAAGGGCTCTCTCAAAACCCTATCTCACACAATAGGTAAAGGGTCTGTGCTCACACACCACAGACCGAACGTTACACACACTATACTCCCTTAAAAAGACCTTGGATCGTTGAATCCAAGGTCTTTTTTCTATTCCCTATCCTCTATCTTCTATCCTCTAGATATTACTATATATTTATAGATGTCTACCATAACCCAACAATCTAATTTACAATTAACCAAAATACATATTTAACACAAAAAGACCTCCCACGAAGGGAGGTCTTTTGTATAAGTTTTATAGGTCTGATAGTTTGTGTTCTATTTCTTAAGCGAGGTCATGCTCAAGAATGTCATTTGTATGTTCTGAAAGTTTGATCTATAGTATTTCCATAATGGAAGTACGAAAATTATGCTTTATCCAAAGCTTGTGCCAAGTCTTCGATGATGTCATCAATATTTTCAAGGCCGATGGATACACGGATCATATCTGGTGTTACGCCAGCAGATTTTTGTTGTTCTTCGTTAAGTTGTGCATGTGTTGTAGATGCAGGATGAATAACAAGAGATTTAGCATCTGCTACGTTAGCAAGGTTGGAGAAGATTTCCAAAGAGTCAACAAGTTTAATACCTGCTTCTTTACCACCTTTTACGCCGAATGTGAATACAGCACCAACACCTTTAGGGAAGTATTTATCTGCTAAAGCTTTGTATTTGCTGTCTTCTAATTCTGGGTAGCTTACCCATGCTACTTTAGGGTGTTTGCTCAAGAAATCTACTACTTTACGAGCATTTTCTACGTGACGTTCTACGCGCAAGGACAATGTTTCAACGCCTTGCAAGATTTGCCATGCTGCAAGTGGAGTAATGCATGCGCCAGTATCACGAAGCAATTGAGCACGAATTTTTACAGTGAATGGGATTGGCAAATCACCATATACTAAGCCATTGTAGTGTTCGTCACCTTCGGAGAAACCAGGGTATTTACCAGAACCTTTATAGTCGAATTTACCAGATTCTACTACTACGCCAGCCAATGTTGTACCGTGACCACCTAGGTATTTAGTAGCAGAGTGTACAACTACGTCAGCACCATGTTCTAATGGACGGAACAAGTATGGAGATGCAAATGTGTTATCTACGATCAAGATGATATTGTGTTTATGTGCAATATCAGCTACTGCTTGTACGTCGATAAGGTTAATACCAGGGTTACCGATGGATTCGATGTAAACAGCTTTAGTATTGTCATCGATAGCCGCTTCAAATTCGTCCAAATTATCAGGGTTTACGAATTTAGTTTCGATTCCTAAACGTGGTAATGTTGCTGTAAACAAGTTATAAGTACCACCGTATAATGTGGATGCAGCAACGATGTTATCGCCAGCGCTTGCCACGTTCAAGATGGAGTATGTAATCGCTGCGGAACCAGATGCTACAGCGATACCACCTGCACCACCTTCAAGTTGTGCAACACGAGCATCCAATACATCTGTAGTAGGATTGCCAAGGCGGGAGTAAATACCACCAGGATTAGTTAATGCAAAACGACCTGCTGCTTCTTCAGCATCTTTAAATACGAAAGATGTAGTTTGGTAAATAGGTACTGCACGAGAACCTGTTGGATCTACTGTGTGACCCGCATGTAATTGTAATGTTTCAAATCTGTATTGTTTGCTCATTATAACAACTCCTTTATATTAACTGTGAATTGAGTTCGTTCTTTATACCTAGTATACTACTATGTTTTAAAAATTATGTCTACTATTAATTTATACAGTTAGCCATAACTTGAAGCTATAGCAAACATGTATTTACTCATAAAATACCCATCCGAAAGATGCCAATTACACCTATATATAGCTCACACACAAAAAAGCCCCTAATTACTTCTCTAAAACCATCTCACAATAGAGACCATTAAAAGTAATTAGGGGTATTTCTACTAATCATAATTTAGATATAAGCACCTAAATTTTTATCTCGTTCAAATTTCATTTTTTGGATTTGTTCAATGATGTATGGTGTTTCTTGGTATACATAGTAGTTTAACCAGTTTGTAAACAACAATGTACTTACAGAACGCCAACGTACAACAGGTCGTTGTTTTGGATCATCATCAGGGAAATAATTTTCAGGAACCGCAATATCCAAGCCTTTTTTAATATCACGTACGTATTCACGGTTGAGTGTATCCCAATCGTATTCAGCGTGACCAAATACAAAGATGTGTTTATTGTCTAAGCTACGAACGATAGCTGCCCCTGTTGGTTCAGATCCTGCCAACAATTCTAATTCTCGGTTTTCCTTAATTTGTTGTAAGGAAACTGTGGTATGACGGGAGTGTGGCATCCAGAACTTTTCATCAAAGCCACGCAAGAGCACCGGGCGATCATTGTAAATATCGTGTTCGTATACACCAAACAGCTTTTCATCCATAACGGATTTATTAATGCCAAAATGATGGTACAAACCAGCCTGTGCACCCCAACAGATATAGAACGTAGAGTATACATGCTCTTCGCCCCAATTCATAATTTCTACTAACTCATCCCAGTAATCAACTTCTTCAAAAGGCATTAATTCTACAGGAGCGCCTGTAATGATCATGCCATCAAAAAACTCATCCTTCACCTCATCAAAGGTGCGGTAGAAGGTATCTAAATATTGCTCATCTGTATTTTTAGCCTTACGAGATGCAGTATGCAACAATGTTAAGTTCACTTGCAATGGGCTATTACTAAGAGCACGCAAGATTTGAGTTTCTGTAACTTCTTTAGTAGGCATCAAATTGACTAGCAATATTTGCAAAGGTCGGATTTGTTGAGTCTCCGCCCGTTCTGTATCCATAACGAAAATGTTCTCTTGAGCTAATTTCGTAATGGCCGGTAAATTTTTTATTACTTTAATAGGCATACTATCACCTCTACACACTAAACAATTTGATAACCTAATCTAAACACTCTACCCAATATTATTAAAAGCCTCTAGCCTCGTAGGCACGACGCCAAGCTTCAAGGCCTTCTTCTAATGTTTTACGAGGACATGCTACATTGATGCGCTCAAAGTCTTCCCCATCGACACCGAACATAGAGCCCGTATCTAGCCACAACTTAGCTTCATTGATAATCCATTCATCGCGTTCCTTAGGGCTCAATGGCAACTTAGAACAATCTAGCCACATGAGATATGTCCCTTCCGGACGATATACGTGAATTTTTGGCATATATTTTGCCACATAATCAATGGTAAACTGAATGTTGTCTTGAATATATTCTTTCAACTCGTCGAGCCAAGGTGCCCCCACTTTATAGGCCCCTTCGCAACCAACGATGCCCATTGTATTTAATTGACTATAACCAGCTCGGTCTATTTCTTTGATAAAACGACGACGTAAGGAATCATTAGGAATGAAAATATTGCTTACTTGTAAGCCAGCGATGTTGAAAGTCTTACTAGGCGCTGTACATACGATACAATGTTCTGCATAGCTTTCACCAAGATCAGCAAAAACCTTGTGCGTATGACCTTTCCAAACAAAGTCAGCGTGAATTTCGTCGCTCACGATGAGTACGTTATGTTTAATACAAATGTCTCCAAGACGTTTTAACTCGTCCTCAGTCCACACGCGGCCTACAGGATTATGCGGGTTGCACAAGAGGAATAATGTTACATTTTCCTCCACGATAGCGCGTTCAATGCCCTCAAAATCGATGGTATATTTTTCTTCCCCTTTGATTAATGGCACATTGATAAGGCGGCGATCGTTATCATCGATAACCATGCTAAATGGATAGTATACCGGTTGATTGATGAGTACCCCTTCACCTTCCTTGGTGAAAGCGCGAACCGCCATAGCCAAGGCAAAGACGATACCAGGTGTTTTAACGAGCCATTTTTGTTCTGGTGTCCAGTTAAAGCGCGTAGTGAACCAGTTTTGTAATACTTCAAAGTATTCATCATCGGATTCTGTATAACCGAATACGCCATGGTTCACGCGGTCTAATAAGATTTGCTTCAACTCAGGTGGCACCTCAAAATCCATGTCTGCCACCCAGAATGGCAACACATCAGCTGGTTTACCGCGCTTCACAGCAAAATCGTATTTCAAGGATTTTGTGTGCGTTCTATCTAAAATTTGATCAAAATTATATTGTCCCATAGGAACTCCTTTATTTATTGAAAGCTTGTTCCAAGTCTGCAATCAAGTCGTCTGTATCTTCAATACCTACAGATAAGCGCAATAAACGACGTGTAATACCTTTACGTTCTGCATCTTCCGGTTTTAAGTCCGGATGAGTTTGCGTTACAGGATATGTCAATAAAGACTCAGTACCACCAAGACTTTCAGCAAATTGGATAAGCTTAATACCTTCTAAGATTTGTTTAGCTGTTTCTTCGCTATCTACTTCGAAAGACAACATACCGCCAAAGCCTGTAGTTTGGGCTTTATTGATTTCATAGCCTGGATGTTCAGGAAGGCCTGGGAACAATACTTTTGTAACTTTAGGTTGTTTTTTAAGCCATTCAGCAAGGGCAATGGCATTCTTTTGGTGTTGTTCCATGCGAAGTGCCAATGTTTTTACACCGCGGATAACGAGCCAGCTATCCATAGCGGATAAGCAAGCACCAACAGTTTTATAAGTTAAGCGCAATTTAGCAGCCAATTCATCATCATTTACAATGGTGAAACCAGAAATAACGTCATGATGACCACCGATGAATTTAGTACCGCTATGAACGACAATATCGGCACCTAAGTTCAATGGTTTTTGGAAGTAAGGGCTTAAGAATGTATTGTCGATAATGACTAGTGCATTGCGGTCATGAGCTAAGGCACACAAAGCACGAATATCAGTAATCTCCATCATCGGATTTGTTGGAGTTTCAATATAAACAGCCTTTGTATTTGGTTTGAAAGCTGCTTTCACCGCATCAAGATCGGATGTACCAACATAGGTGAACTCAATGCCGTTTTGTTCGTAAATATTTGTGAACATACGGATAGAACCACCGTACAAATCATCACCTAAAATGATGTGATCCCCAGGGGAGAATAGATGGAATACAGCGTCCACTGCGGCCATGCCGGAAGAGAATGCCAATGCATCCTTACCATCTTCAAGACCTGCAATCAATTGTTCCAAACGATCCCGTGTTGGATTAGACTCACGTGTATATTGATATCCTGTTGTATCACCCAACTTTGGATGGGAAAATGTACTAGACATATAAATTGCAGGGGAAATTGCACCAGTGCTATCTGGTTTACCGCTGCCATGAACGCATTTTGTATTAAATTTCATTCCATTCAACTCCTCATATTTGTATACAATATATTAATTATAAAAGTAGACAATGATTAAGGTCAACAAAAATGGGCACTCATACGCCATGAGTGCCCCTGAAAAGTCATATCTATTTTGAATGGCTTGCCATAACTCTAGGTTAAGTTAGCCTAATTTTTTGTACGTTTTGTAATAAGCAATGCCAAGATAATGCCCAAAGAAGACGTCACTAGTTGCGGCCAACTAGACACAAACAACATAGTATTTACAATCTTCGGTGGAAATTGGAATAGAGAGAAGAACAAAGAATATCCGCCGAATAGAACCCCTGCTTTCACTAAAGCCGCCACAACAATAAGCAATACCTTCGGTTTATGTTGTAACCAATAGGCTACAAATACATAGGCAGTCGTGCCAAGGGCGGTAATCAAAATAAACGGTGGCAACGGCAACATACCTTGTAAATGCGCTACTACAGGCGCAATCCAGGCGATAACGAGACCATTTTTCCAACCATAGCGCCATGTGGCTAGTACAAACGTAGCAGACGTGATGGAACCGATGAGGAACATACTCACCTGGTTAGGAATAAATGGGAAAATAAGGCGCAAGCTTTGCGCCAATAAGGCTACAGCCAACAATAGGCCTGTGCCCGTAATAGATTTGGTAGACATAAGAACCTCCTACTATACAATATAGATTTTTAAGAGGTACTTACCTCATATAGTAAAACTAAGCCTCTACAAAATATAGACGTGCCCGATCATATACCCAATTATAAACATAAGTATAACCTAAGATAACCAATGTCATCGTTATATCTGTCACAAAAGCCATCCAAAAACTCATATGCATCATGTACATAATAATCGGTACAGTAGCGAACATAAATAGACCTTCAAACAATACCGCATGAATAGTACGGATTACAGGCCCCCGCTCTAATCGATCACCTGGTACTAGTTTATCAAATATCCAGTTAAACACAAAATTCCAAACCATAGCTAGCAAGGAAAAAATAACCATCAATACAAAAGGCTGTCCATCATGCGGAACAAACAACATCACCAAACAACCAATTAAAATACAACCAACCTCATACAAAATCGACTGTACCACACGCTCTGAAGCAGACATAACAAACACCTCCATCAGAAACTAGACAAGAAATTCACTATCACTCTACTATTATATTTATTTTTTTAGATTTGTCGAGTTTTGCCATTTTAAGATAGAAAAAGCCGCCATATGTCTGTCCAGCGACTTGCTCCTCGAAGTGAGTATTGCCATTTCAGGATAAAAAGAAGCCGCATTGTATCTACTAAGCGACTTGCCCTCCCGAAGTGAGTTATGCCATTTTCGGATATAAAGGAAGCCCCTCGTAGTGTTCTGTAAGCTCGACTTGCAAGGAATGGAGAGCGAGCAGAATGCTACGAGGGGCTCTATTTAATTATCCTAAAAGTGGCATTACGAACTGAATCCATGGAATCCCCACCACAATAAAGATTGCGAGGTAGATAATCCCAAAGATAGCCCCTAATTTCCAGAATTCAGGACCTTTGTTATAGCCACTAGCAAACCAGATTGGGCTGTGACCTGTACCATATGGTGTAAGGATACCCATGATACCCATTGGTACTAAAAGAATTAACATAACTTGAGCTGGATCAACACCAGGAATTTGAAGAATTAAAGTAGCAAACAAGCCTACCATAGCTGTTACATACGCTGTACCAGAAGCAAAGAAGTAACGAAGCAAGCAGAATGCTAACAATAAACCTAGAACAGCCATTGTTGGATCTAAAGAAACTAAAGAACCACCTGCAGATTTAGCAAGCCATTCTAAGAAGCCTACGTTCTTAAGACCAGAAGCCATAGGCACGAGTGTAGCGAACCAAGTCAAAACATTCCATGCTGGTTTGTTAGCAAGGAAGTCTTGCCATGTCATAATCTTAGTGAAAATCATCAAGATAATAACAATTAAAGCCGTTGTAGTTGGGTTTACTTTGAATGTAGAAGCACCAATCCATAGTACAAGAGCCAATACAGAAATCAAGGCCATGAAGATTTCACTACGTGTCATAGAACCCAATTTCTTGTATTCATCTTTTGCCCATGCTGCAATTTCAGGGGAACCTTTTACCTCTGGTTTGCAGAATACATAGGTCAATAATGGTGTGATGATGAACAAAATAAGACCTACTGGCAAGAATGCTAGGAACCATGTGCCCCAGTTAGCAGCTACGATACCAGATTTAGCAGACAATTCTAGAGCCAATGGGTTTGGCGCTGCGCCAGTCAAGAAAATAGAGCTAGATACACATGTAGTTGCCAATGCTACCCAGTTCAAATAAGAACCAATTTTACGAGGGTTCTTATCTGGATAGGAATCGAACATTGGGCAAATACTAGATACGATTGGATAAATCGTACCACCGGAACGAGCCGCATTACTTGGAATGAATGGAGCCAACACAAGGTCAGTAATAGCAATGGCATAACCAAGACCTAAAGAGGACTTACCAAGCTTTGCTACCAAGAACAAGGCAATACGACGGCCAAGACCAGAGTTTTCATAACCAATACCGATCATGAAAGCTGCAAAGATCAACCATACGATGGCATTAGAGAAACCACTGAGGCCCCAACTGATAGCTTGTGCATCAGTAATCGCCTTTGCTACACCAGTTGCTTTATCTACAACAGGTGCAGGACCTACTTTAAACAACATAGATACGGTAATTGCAATGATACCGATAAAAGCTGGTGGCATTGGTTCTAAAATCAAACCTACCACGAGGCCCGCGAAAATACTTACGTAAATCCAAGAATTTGCGCTAAGGCCTTCAGGAGCACCGATGAGCCATACAAGAATAGCTACTACAAGCGGTGCGAATAATTTCCAATTCAACTTCATTAGAAACTCTCCTTACTACTTCAAAACAAAAATTGCAAAAAAAATGCTTGTCTAGTATATCAAAATTTTTAATATCAGTACATAACATAAAACATAACAGTTATTAATAGATACTAAACTTTTTATAATAGGTTTTATTAAACTAGTCGTTTTTAATTTTATGCAATATAATATAAATATCGAAAATTATTAATTTAATGCAATTTACTAAAAGGATTTAAATGAAACCATTTATACATTACATAAAACCATTATGGTTTCCTACCATCATCGTATCGATCCTTTCGTTACTCACTGTGGCAGGTACATTATATATACCAACGCTAACGGCCTTTATCATCAATGATGGCGTACTCCGTGGCGATTTAGAAATGATCACTAGCTCTAGCATAAACATGCTTGTTGTGGCACTATTAACAGTATTATCCGCAATCTTAGGTGTTGCTATGAGTGCTCACATTTCTGCCTCTATGGGCAAGGAACTACGCAATGATTTGGTAAAAGCCTTACAATACTTCTCCCTTCGAGACTTCACACACTTCGGTACTGGCACCATATTGATGCGCACAAGCCGAGATGTAGAGAAAATTCAATCCGTTCTCGGTGAAGGATTAAATATGATTCTCCCTATGCCCCTCATGATTTGTGTCGGCCTCGGGCTCACCTTCTATAAAAGCTGGCAATTAGGCCTTGTCATCCTCGCCGTTATGGCTTGTATGATACTTACTATTATCTTTATTGAAAGCCGTGCCTTACCACTGATTAAGGCGATGCAACTCAAATTAGATGATATTACAGATCTAGTTCGAGATCATATCGTTGGTATGCCAGTGATTCGAGCTTTCAACAGAAGAACCTATGAAAACGAAAAAGAAATTAGTATTTTTACAGAAACGGCCCAACTCAATAAGCGGTTGCGCCAAACCTTTGCCATCGGTTTACCGACCATATTAATTCTATTTAATATGAGTACCGTTGCCATTCTTTGGGTCGGTGGCTATAACGTCAGTCTAGGTTCTCTACAAGTAGGTGACATCATTGCCGTTATCGAGTACGCTAACCTGATTCTCTTAAGCATGCTCATGGCCATTTTCGTCATCATCGACATTCCAGAAGCCATCGTATGCTACACCCGTATTCGAGAGTTGTTAGAACATGAAAACACAGATACATTCCCTGAACCATATAATGACAGTATTACCACTTCAACTTCTCCATCTGCAAGGCATGACACTTGCCAAGAGGAGAACAAAAATACTATGGAAAATCCAACTGCAACTGATGATATACCACTTTTAGAGTTCCGCAACGTTACGTTCCGTTACGATAATGCGGAGTCTCCTGCGCTAGAGAATATCTCCTTTACCGTACATCACGGCGAAACCTTAGCTATTATGGGCGATATTGGATCTGGTAAAAGTACAATCACCAACCTTATCCCTCGCCTCTTCTCCATCGAGTCTGGAGATATTTTATTTGAAGGTAAATCCATCTATGAATGGAATGTAGATGACTTACGCGCCCGCATCGGCTATGTGCCACAACGAGCTTACTTATTCACTGGCACGGTAGACATGAATGTGCGATATGGTGCAGCACCAAGTCAAGAAATTACCACTCAAGATGTAGAAAATGCGTGCCGTCTCTCAAGAGCAGACGAATTTATTAATCGCCTTGAAGGTGGTTACCAATATATGGTTGCTCAAGGTGGTACTAATCTATCGGGAGGCCAGCGTCAACGCCTAGCCATGGCTAGAGCTCTTGTGCGCAAACCAGATTTATTTATATTCGACGATAGCTTCTCCGCGCTAGACGGCACCACAGAACGTGCAGTTCGTACAGCATTGCACGAGGAATTACAAAAGGATAACCGTCCTGCTCTCATCTCCGTAGAGCAAAAAGTAAGTGCTGCTAAAAAAGCAGACCATATCTTAATCATCAATCGAGGTCAAGTAGCAGGGTATGGTACGCATGATGAATTAGCTGCAACCTCTACAGTATATAAACAAATTCTAGCATCTCAGGAGGTGACAGAATGAGCCCATTACACCGCTTCCTGATGGAGTCTAAAAGCCAATGGGGTTGGCTAGCACTACTCATCTTAGAGCTTATTACAGCAGCTATGTTTGAGGTATCAGCGCCAGTATTACTTGGCAAGGTCGTAGATGCTATTGTTAGTGGCTTACAAACAGACCAAGACATTAATACAATTTTCGCCTCCATTGATACAATCATCCTATGGCTTATTGCCATTTATGGGGGTCACGCCTTATTCACCTACTTTGGCGAATACATGATGGCCTCTATCGGTTCAAAAACAGTACTCGCTTTACGCACACGCATGAGTACTCATTTATACTCACTACCTATCGAGTACTTTCACGATCACCAACGTGGGGATTTGCTAAGCCGCCTCACCTCTGACTTAGATGCTGTTGCAGAAACCATAGGTGAAGGCGTACCTGGCCTTGTATCTGCCATTATCGGCATTATAGGTGCCACGGCTATGATGATTTGGATCAGCCCTATGCTAGGCATCTCTATCATCGCCATTATTTGTATTGGTATCCTATGTTTAACATGGCTCTCTAAACGGGCTCGTCGGGTCTATCTCAAAAACCAAAGTGCCTTAGGAGCTTTCAACAGTGGCATAGAGGAAATTGTAGTAGGAAAACCGATTATCCAAACCTTTGGTCTTGAAGAAACTACGACTAACCAAGTAAATATTCTGAACGACAATCTATTTAAAAGTATGAGAAGCGCGGCTTTCACCAGTCAGCTCGTAGAACCACTCGTTAAGTTTTTAAATCAAATCACCTATTGCCTTGTTGCAATTCAAGGGGGTCTCATGGTGTTACGAGGTTCTATTTCCATCGGTGATATCCAAGCCTTCTTCCTCTATGTAGGTCAAGTTTCGGACCCTCTATCTCGCAGTTCCTATATCCTCACCAAATTCCAAGAAACTTCTGCAGCCTTGGGCCGTATTTACGAAGTCGTTGATACCCCATCCGAAATCGATAAGGGAAATAAAACATTGGGTGATACAACAACACATCCAGGCACAATCGATTTTGAGCATGTTGATTTTGGCTATACGCCGTCCAATGTGTTTATGAAGGATATCAACATCCACATCCCTGGTGGCTCCATGGTGGCCATCGTAGGTCCTACAGGTGCGGGTAAATCTACCTTGGTAAACCTTATCATGCGCTTCTATGACATTATAAATGGCCGCATCACCATCGATGGTATCGATATTCGCGATGTGTCTCGTGAAAGCTTACACAACACGGTAGGCATGGTATTACAAGATGCTTGGATTTTCACGGGTACTATCGCCGATAATATTGGCTACGGCAAACCAAATGCTAGTCGTGAAGAGATTGAATATGTTGCCAAACTTGCCATGGCAGATCACTTTATCCGTACCTTGCCAGATGGCTATGATACAGTTCTCAAACGTGGTGGCGATGACCTATCGCAAGGCCAACGCCAGTTAATCACCATCGCTCGTGCCTTCTTGGCGGATCCAACTATTCTCATCCTAGACGAAGCGACAGCTAACGTCGATACTCGTACCGAGGTAGAGGTTCAAAAAGCCATGAATACCCTCCTCAAGGGACGTACAAGTATCGTCATCGCCCATCGCTTGTCTACAATAAAAAATGCGGACTTCCTACTCGTAGTAGAAAACGGTACCATTGTAGAACAAGGGACACATCACGAACTGATCGAACGCGGTGGTCACTATAAAGAACTCTATGAAAACTATGCAGCAGGTATGACCGTATAGAACAAAGAGATTACTCGCTATTTAAAATTAGGCGTGAATTTGTCGTCAGATTGCTACGCAAATAACAAAAGAACCACTGATAAGCTATAACTTATCAGTGGTTCTTTAATTTGTGCTCATATACAGCACGTTTCCTATATTCTATTCACCTTTTGGTACGAACCATAGGCCGTTGTTATTTTTTTCCATGTAGTCTTTGAATTCTTGAGAGTGGTAAGCTGCTACAATGTCTTTTGCCCATTGTGCATCTTTATTTTTCTCGTTAACTACTACTTGTAACAACCATTGTGGTAATACATCTTCATTTGCTAATGCAGTTTTAGGATCAATTTTTGCATTATAGATGATAGCACCAGTAATAACAATATAGTCAAAATCAGTACGTACAGAAGGAATTGTAAGGGATTTCATTTCTGTAAATTTAAGATGTTTAGGATTTTCAATAATATCTGCTTGTGTTACTGTCGCTAAATCTTTGTTAGGATCAAGTTTAATCCAACCGATTTTTTGCAACAA
The DNA here is from genome assembly GCF_937975875.1 of Veillonella dispar. Classification (GTDB taxonomy): domain Bacteria; phylum Bacillota; class Negativicutes; order Veillonellales; family Veillonellaceae; genus Veillonella; species Veillonella dispar_B. The sequence continues at coordinate 23,040 of NZ_CALJSP010000166.1, forward strand.
CGCATAGGCACGAGCCATGTTAGATGCATCATTTGGTACTGCAATAGTATCACCATCTGCCACTTGGTCTAAAGATGTTTTGGAACCGCTAAAGATACCCGCTGGTACAGTTGGAATTGGAGTCAACGCTACAAGATGACCATTTTGTTTTTCGTTAAAGTTTTTCATGTATGCTGTATGTTGTTCAACGTTGAAATCTACTTCACCATCGCTCAACACTTGGTCCGCTTGTACCAAGTCAGACATATCTACACCTTTAAAGGTATAGCCTTGTTTTTCCAAAATTGGTTTAACACCTTTTTCAAATAATTCAGAGTAAGGACCTTGAGACTTACTATAGGATAATTCCTTTTTAGCACCATTATCGCTATTATTGGAACCGCAGCCTGCGATAAAAGCTACGCTAAATACTAATGCCGCACCAAGGGCAAGGAGTTTTTTAAATTTCATAGTACATTCTCCTATACTTTCACAATCAATATAACCAAAATCTATTTCATCAAATCAGGAACGACGCGCACGACGTGCAAAGTAGTTACCTATTGTTTGAATAATTTGAACAAAGATAATCAAAATAACAACGGTAAATAACATCAATGGGAAGTTCAACCGTTCATAACCATAGGTGAGGGCCAAATCACCTACACCACCTGCACCGATGGCACCAGCCATAGCAGTGGCACCGATAAGACCTATGGTACCGGTCGTAATGGATAAGATAAGCGATCCCTTTGCTTCTGGTAAAAGGAAATGCCAAATCACTTCAAAATGGGATGCACCCATCGATTGTGCAGCCTCGATAATGCCTTTATTAACCTCTAAAATAGAGTTTTCAAAGAGTCGAGCCAGATAAGGCGCAATGAATATAACAAGTGGTACGATGGCCGCTGTTGTACCAACCCGAGTACCAACAATCATCTTAGTCAACGGTAAAATAAACACCATCAAGATGATAAATGGTACAGAACGTACAATATTAACAATTGTATTTGTAACGGTGTAAACAATGCTATTTTTAACGATACCATTAGGATTTGTTACCACCAGTGTCACTGCGATAATCAGCCCTAGTACGGTACCAATGAATAGAGACAGGAACACCATGTATAATGTTTGTTCTGCAGCTAGTAATAACTGCGAACCTGGAACACCAAGTTCTTGCATGAAGAAGTCCATTATAGTGCCACCTCCTGCCATTCAATGCCTTGGGTTACAAGATATTCTTTTACCTTGCCCACCTCAAGATCATCACCAATAAACTGAACTATGAATATACCAAGTACAGTATGTTCTAACTCTGTTACCGTAGCAAATAATACACTCGTTTCTAAATCAAAGGTTTTATTAATATGATATAAAACATTATCGGTCGTATTATTTCCTAAAAAATGCATTTTAAGAATGGTATATGGTCTTTTATCACAAGCTAATGTATGTTTCACTGTTGATGGAATTTCATCAGGAATGACAGTTCTAACAAATCGTTTCGTCGTTTCGTGTTTAGGTTTACTAAACACCTCAAGTACAGAACCGTTCTCTATAAGTTTTCCATGCTCCATAACTACAACGCGATTACATATTTTCTGAATTACATCAATCTCATGAGTTACGATAACTACTGTTACACCCAGTTCACGATTAACACGTTCTAGTAATTGTAATATAGATTCTGTTGTATCTGGATCTAGGGCGCTAGTTGCTTCATCACAAAGCAATATGGATGGATCTGTAGCCAACGCACGGGCAATACCAACGCGCTGCTTTTGACCACCAGACAATTCTCCAGGATAGGCATTTGCTTTATCGCCTAAATCAACAAAGTCTAATAAGGTGTTAACCTTTTTATCAATGTCGGATTTTGGCACCTTATTAAGAATTAGCGGGATAGCCACATTATCATACACAGATTTAGCATTCAACAAATTAAACTGTTGAAAAACCATGCCGATGCGCTTACGAACCTTTCTAAGCTCATTAAAACTTAAACCATTGATATTCACACCATCTATTTCAACATGACCAGAGGTAGGTACCTCTAAGGCATTAATCATGCGAAGCAGTGTAGATTTACCAGCTCCACTGAAGCCAATAATGCCAAATATATCGCCTTTTTCTATGGTAAAGTTTACATCAGATAATGCAGTAACCTTTTGCTTATTAACGTCAAACTCTTTCGTTACGTTTCGTATAGCAATCACTGTACCACCTCTTTCCCTACAAATTAGTAGGAATTAATATCTTTCTAAAACATATCTTTAAGGTATGTTTTAATTGTATACTTAGATTACTACAATTTATAATGACTGTCAAACACAAAAAGAACCTCAACAAAAATGTTGAGGTTCTTTTCGTATCTATATACTTTTGGTTCTTTACATCAAACCTATCATCTATATCGATTAAATAAAAACAATGATCCTAGTATAATTGGTGCCCCAATATAAAGCCCCATGTTTGGAAATTCTCCCAATAAGAATGCTGCTACTACAGCTGCCACGATTGGCGAGATATACATAAAATTGGTTACATCCGAAACTTTTTCAGCATGTTCAAAGGCATAGCTCCAGAATACGAATCCTAATGCACTGGAAAAGAATGCTAGGTATATCATAGCAAGCTTCGCAGTAATTGGTGCGGCTCCAATCATTTCAATAGCATGATCTGCAAAAGGTAGTGCCATAATGGCACCTGTAAACATGGACCACATAGCGATAGTAATCGAGTCATAACCTTTCAGACTAAGCCCGCGATTTAGAATATTATAAACCGCAAACAGTATCATACCAATCAACGTCCATATGGCCCCCATTGGAATGGTCAGAGTGGAATTCCAAAGGATAATGATGGCTACCCCTACAAAAGCAGTTATAGTGAAGAGCCAACCTATAGGGCGTATTCTATCCTTATAGACTACCAATGCCATCAGTGCTGTTGTCATTGGTGTTAAAGCCATAATAATACTAGATGTAGCGGCCGGTATTGTTCGCAATCCCTCATTAAACACAATTTGATAAACGAAGTTACCTGTAGCGCCTAACAAAATGTATATACCCCATTCACGCCAAGATGTAGGGATGTGTAATCCCTTAAATACACCAATAATTAGCATGAGTATAGCACCACCTACAACCCTCGCTACCGAGAGTGTCAATGCATCTACTGATTGCAATGCTACTTTACCAAAAGGAAACGCCGTAGCCCAAACGGCAATGGTGGCAGATGCCCCTAAAATGGCTTTCATACGATTTGTCATTAGCATCTACCTTTCTACGTAATTCCATAATCAATACTATCTAAATATTACCATAATAAGCCCCTACAATTCCAAGAAGATACATCACAACATATCGAACACTCTCTATTTATTGATATAAATTTTCATTATTTAAAGATAATATAATAATTGATTCTTCAAAACCCAAACTCAAATAAATCAAGTAATTAGTTATACTTTCAATGTATTTATATAGTGTTTTCAATATTATTAAATTACAAATAACATCCATTCTTACGAAAATCGCATAGTATGTATTGAAAATATATATCATTTAAAATTTGTTAAATCGTGACAAACATTGTACACTATAGGCATAGAAATCTATAGTTATATCCTTTTATGGAGGTGCAAAATGCAACATACTGCATGGAAAGAATTTAACACAGGTGTGTGGGATAAAGCCGTTGATGTACGCGACTTTATCCAAAGAAACTATATCCCCTATGAAGGGGACGATTCCTTCCTTGCTGGTCCTACAGAAAGAACGACAAAATTATGGGACCAAGTAATGAAGCTTTATGAAGAAGAACGTGAAAAAGGCGGCATGCTTGATGCTGATACTTCCGTGGCCACACACATTACTGCCCATGCGCCAGGATATATCGACAAAGACCTTGAAACAATCGTTGGTTTACAAACTGATAAACCACTAAAACGCGCTATGTTCCCTTATGGTGGTTTACGTACTGCGAAATCCGCTATTGAAGAATACGGCTTCAAAATGGATCCACAAACAGAAGACTTCTTCAAAAAGCACCGTAAAACTCACAATGATGGCGTATTTGATGTATATACACCTGAAATGCGTGCCGCTCGTACAGCTCACATTGTAACTGGTTTGCCTGATGCTTACAGCCGTGGCCGTATTATCGGTGACTATCGCCGTATCGCTTTGTATGGTATCGACTACCTTATCGAAGATAAAAAAGAGCAATTCAGCATCACTATGGGCGATATGCTGGAAGACGTAATTCGCGACCGCGAAGAAATTCAAGAGCAAATCCGTTCCTTAAAAGAATTAAAAGAAATGGCTGCATCCTATGGTTACGATATTTCTGGACCAGCTAAAGACGTTCGCGAAGCTATGCAATGGATTTACTTCGGATACCTTGGCGCTATTAAAGAGCAAAATGGTGCTGCTATGTCCATCGGCCGTAACTCCACATTCCTAGACATCTACGCTGAACGTGACCTTCGCAATGGCACATATACAGAAGAGCAAATCCAAGAATTCGTAGATCATTTCATCATGAAATTACGTATGGTTCGCTTCGCACGTATCCACGAATACAACAACTTGTTCACAGGCGATCCTGTTTGGACAACTGAATCCATCGGTGGTATGGGTACTGACGGTCGTACATTGGTTTCCAAAATGTCCTTCCGTTACCTACATACATTGACTAACCTTGGTCCTGCTCCAGAACCAAACCTCACTGTATTGTGGTCTCCTCGCATGCCTATCGGCTTCCGCCGTTTCTGTGCGAAATTATCCATTGAAACATCTTCCATCCAATACGAAAACGACGACTTGATGCGTCCTAACTCTGGTGATGACTACGCTATTGCATGCTGCGTATCCCCAATGCGTATTGGTAAAGAAATGCAATTCTTCGGCGCTCGTTCCAACTTGGCTAAATGCTTGCTTTACGCAATCAACGGCGGCGTTGACGAAAAATTAAAGAAACAAATTGGTCCTAAATACCGTCCTATTACTTCCGAATACTTAGAATTTGATGAAGTATGGGAAAAATTCGACGACATGATGGAATGGTTAGCAGGCGTATATGTAAACGCATTGAACATCATTCACTACATGCACGATAAATACGCTTATGAAAAACTAGAAATGGCATTGCACGACCGCAAAGTAACTCGTTGGTTTGCAACTGGTATTGCTGGTTTATCCGTAGTAGCTGACTCCTTGTCCGCTATTAAATATGCTAAGGTAAAACCTATTCGTGACGAAAACGGCATCGCTGTTGATTTCGAAATCGAAGGTGACTTCCCTAAATATGGTAACGATGACGATCGTGTAGATAGCTTAGCAGCAAAAGTTGTTTCCACATTTATGAATAAAATTCGTAAACATCCTACATACCGTCAATCCGTTCCAACTATGAGCTTGTTAACAATTACTTCCAACGTAGTATATGGTACTGCAACAGGTTCTACTCCAGACGGCCGTAAAGCAGGTGAAGCTTTTGCCCCTGGTGCTAACCCAATGCATGGTCGTGATACTCACGGCGCTATTTCTTCGTTGGCATCCGTAGCAAAAATGCCATGGCGTGATAGCTCCGATGGTATTTCCAATACCTTCTCTATCATTCCTGACGCATTAGGTAAATCTGGTGAAACATTTGTGTCCGTCAGCGATTTTGATATTGAGTTAGATCCATCTCAATTACCTAATTCCAATACAAACTTCGCTTGCAGCGAACCGAATGTTACTATAAAGGAAGATAAATAATATCTTCCATAGTATCGAGTTGCTTTCACCGGCACCGATACGAGTGTTAGTCTTGGTTGAAAGGAGGCAATACCCATGAGCAACCAACAACAAGTTGATAACTTGGTAGAGTTATTGGATGGCTACTCCCAAAAAGGCGGTCATCATTTGAACGTTAACGTGTTCACTCGCGAAACATTGTTAGACGCTCAAAAACATCCTGAGTTGTACCCTCAATTGACTGTTCGTGTGTCTGGTTACGCAGTACACTTCAGCAAATTGACTAAAGCACAACAGGACGAAGTTATTTCCCGTACATTCCATCAACAAATCTAATCGAGGTTTCCTATGACAGGACGTATTCATTCGGTCGAAACGATGGGTACGGTTGATGGTCCAGGCATGCGCATGGTGGTTTTTCTCCAAGGATGCCCCATGCGTTGTGCTTATTGCCACAATCCCGATACATGGAATGAATCTAGCGATGATGTTAAGTTCATGACTGTTGAGGAGTTGTGGGACCAGTACGAACGTAACCGCCAATTTTATACTAATGGTGGTATCACCGTCACAGGTGGGGAAGCTCTAATGCAAATCGACTTTGTTACTGAGCTTTTCACATATTTCCGTGAAAGAAACGTCCATACCTGTTTAGATACAAGTGGAATTTGTTTTGATCCCCACCAAGAGGTGGCATACCGTAAATTACTCAGTGTCACTAGTCTCGTCATCCTAGATATTAAAGAAATCGATCCTACTAAGCATCTGTGGTTAACAGGCAAACCGTTAGAGCCCATTCTCGGTTTTGCTAGATTGACGGCAGACGTGGGCATTCCCATTTGGGTCCGTCACGTTGTGGTCCCTACGATTACAGATAATGCAGATCATCATTATCGTCTAGGCTTTTTCCTAGGATCTCTGAAAAATTTACAAGCCGTTGATTGCTTACCATATCACGTTATGGGTACTGCTAAATATAAGGAGTTAGGTCTCACCTATCGCCTAGAGGGCATACCAGCCGCATCAAAAGATATAGCGGCTAAAGCGACAAGAACCGTGGTGGAAGGCATCAAGGCCTATCGACGCCATTGGTGGAGTCCCATCAAAACACAACATCAATCATAATCAAGTTCGAGGATAACTACCTCCCTTGATATATATACACATATATATTAAAAACTTGATCTATGATAGCCCTAAAACAATAGAGCCGCCCCCACACAACCGGGGACGGCTCTTATTGTATTTATAGACTATTTTAATATCTATAATTGGTACACTATTTTCACTACTATCAGTGCAATGTTCAATTTGATATTCGATTTGTTCTAATATCTATTTTATTTAGATACTACGTTAATAGGTTCACCTTTAAAGAAGGCTTGTACATTGTCACGAATGATGCCTACCAAGCGTTGGCGTGTTTCGAGACCTTTCCAGCCCATATGAGGTGTAAGGATAACATTATCTAATGTATATAGAGGGCTATCCTCTGCTGGCGGTTCTACCTCTTGTACATCAAGACCGGCACCTGCAATACGTTTAGCTGCTAATGCTTCACAAAGGTCGGCTTCATTAATAAGAGGACCACGACCTGTATTGACAATAACAGCATTTGGCTTCATCTTAGCAATGGTTTCTTTATTAATCATGTGCTTAGTTTGGTCATTCAATGGGCAATGCAATGTAATATAATCACTATTTTCTAGTAATTCATCAAGGCTTACATAACGAACACCGTCGCCATCAGCCTTTGGTGTACGCGTATGGATTAAGATATTCATACCAAGTGCTTTTGCTACTTTGATAACTTCCATACCAATATGACCAGCACCAACAACACCTAAGGTTTTACCATTCACTTCTGTGTGGCTCACTTGCAAATATTTTGTAAAGTTGCTGCGATCACCTTTAGCGAGCATGCCGATTTGTTTTTGCATTGTAGATGCAAAATTGAGGATCATCATGATTACCGTATGCGCTACACGCTCTGTGCTATACGCTGGAATATTGCACACAGTAATGCCTCGTTCCTTCGCTGCATTAAGGTCGATATTATTATAACCAGTACCTGCTTCTACAATGAGCTTTACTGTATCTGGGAATTGTGAAAGTAACTCAGCATTAACAGGAAGCTCTTTTGTTACTACTACACGAGCCCCTTGGATACGCTCAATAAGCTCTTCATTTGTACTATTATCATAAACCTGTACATCATTAGATAATATGGAGAAATCTAATGCATGGTCATAATTCATTTTACCTGCGTTTACTACTACTACACGTTCGCTCATGAGAACCTCCTACATAGTTATTAAATTTTATAGAGTATAC
>NZ_CALJSP010000167.1:0-6211 GCF_937975875.1 Veillonella dispar
AAGGCACAAGCTGAAGCTGAAGCAAAAGCTAAAGCTGAGGCTGAGGCAAAAGCTAAAGCCGAAGCTGAAGCAGCTGCTAAAGCTCAAGCTGAGGCAGAAGCTAAAGCTAAAGCTAAAGCCGAAGCTGCCGCTAAAGCTCAAGCGGAAGCAGAAGCTAAGGCTAAAGCTCAAGCTGAGGCAGAGGCAAAAGCTAAGGCTGATGCAGAAGCTACTAAAGCTCAAGAAAGCAAATTACCTCAATCTTATGTAGATGCACGAAACGAAGCTTCCACAAAAGGTTCTGCTGTAACAGAAGAGAAAAATATTCTATCTCAACCAATAGAACCACCATTGCAAGCTGATTCTTCTGCAAAAATTAGCCTTGCCTTCGATGCCAAAAATTATGAATCCATGTCTACTACAGTAGATAATAAGGAAATCAAATATCGTGCCTTCGAATATATCCCTTACGTGGCTAATCCAATCGATATTGATCAACAGTACATGAATATCTATGTACCAGAAGAATACTTTAATAATGGCACTGTAAATGGTTACAATACGCAAACAGCCCCTATCTTCATGCCAAATGCGGTAGGTGGTTACATGCCAAGCCAAGCTATGACACCTAAAGTTGAGAATGGCAAACCTAACAGTGTTCTCTACGCATTATCTCGTGGTTATGTAGTAGCTTCCCCAGCTACACGTGGTCGTACAAACAAAGCATCCGATGGCAACTTCATCGGTAAAGCTCCAGCTGTAATCGTTGACTTACAAGCTGCCACAGCATACTTACATGCTAACGACTCCACAATGCCAGGTAATGCAAACCGCATTATCACAAATGGTACAAGTGCTGGCGGTGCCGTATCCTTGTTACAAGGTGCTGCTGGTAATAACTCCGACTTCCAACCATATTTACAAGCATTAGGTGCTGCTACAGCAGCTACCAATGTATATGCAGTTTCTGCCTATGCACCTATTACAAATCTTGATGCGGCTGATATGGCATATGAATGGAGCTATAAAGGTATTACATCTTTCAATAAAGTAACAATGGGCCAAGGTGAATTGCCTCAGGCCAATGTAGGTGGTAACACAGCACCTCCACAACGCACAATGCAACGTGTAAACTTAAATGCTGATGACGTAGCATACTCCAACTTACTTAGTGAACACTTCCCTGAATATGTAAATAATTTACAATTGCGTGATGCTATGGGTCGTGTATTGAAACTAGATAAGAATGGCAATGGTACTTTCAAAAATTATGTGAAAGCTTTCATCATTGATGCAGCTAACAAAGCACAAGCTAAAGGTACTGATTTATCTAAACATACATACCTTGTACGAGATGGCAAAACAGGTGCAATCAAAGACATTAACTGGGAAGCTTACAACCAATTTGTGAGCCGATCTAAAGCACCAGGTGCATTCGACTCCCGTTCTAATGACTCTGGCGAAAATAATCTATTTGGTACAAGTACTACAGATAATAATCACTTTACAATTACTGCTGCATTACACGATACCACACCTAACCAAGATGTATACGTAGAAAATGCTAAAATCGTTACTATGATGAACCCAATGAACTATCTCGGTTCTCCAGCAGCAACAAATGCGCGCTACTATCATATCCGCTATGGTACAGCTGACAGTAATACATCCGTTGCTATTCCATTGATCGTAGGTGCACGTGCTCAAAACCTTGGGTACAACGTAGATATGGCAACACCATTTGGTGTAGATCATTCTGGCGATTACGATTTAGATGAATTATTCAACTGGATGGACAATATCGTTAAAAACGGTAGATAATCACAATTAAATACATACCATAACAAGAAAGGAGCTACCTAGTAGCTCCTTTTTCTTATAGAAAATTATAAGTAAACAAGAAAAAGCCCCTCTAACGAGGGGCTTCGTTATATGAGGAAAGCAAATTATCTACTTTCACCAATCATATGCTATTACACTTCAGGGAATAAAGCTGTAGACAAGTAGCGTTCGCCTGTATCAGGAAGAATTACTACAATGTTTTTACCTTTATTTTCAGGGCGTTTAGCCAATTCTTGAGCAGCCCAAAGAGCAGCACCGGAGGAGATACCAACTAGGATACCTTCTGTATGACCAAATGCTTGAGATGTAGCAAATGCATCATCATTAGTCACTTGAATTACTTCATCATAGATGGAAGTATCTAAAGTATCTGGAATAAAGCCAGCGCCTAAGCCTTGGATTTTATGAGGGCCTGGTTTACCATTGGACAATACTGGGGAATCAGTTGGTTCAACAGCTACAACTTTTACGCCAGGGTTTTGTTCTTTTAAATAACGACCTGCACCAGTCAAAGTACCACCTGTACCAACACCAGCTACATAGATGTCTACTGCGCCATCAGTATCTTGCCAGATTTCAGGACCAGTTGTTTTGTAATGAATTGCTGGGTTTGCTTGGTTTACGAATTGGCCTGCTTCGATTGCACCAGCAGTTGCTGTTACGATTTCTTTAGCTTTTGCAATGGCACCTTTCATACCAAGAGAGCCATCAGTCAATACAAGTTGAGCACCATAGCCGAGCATCAATTTACGACGTTCGATGGACATTGTTTCTGGCATTACGATAACTACTTTATAGCCAAGAGCAGCACCAACAGCGGACAAACCGATACCAGTATTACCAGATGTAGCTTCTACGATTGTACCACCTGGTTGTAATTCACCAGATTCAACAGCTGCTTGAATGATAGCAGCCGCAATACGGTCTTTTACAGAGCCACCTGGATTGAAGTATTCTAATTTAGCCAAGATGTTAGCTTCTGCACCGTATTTTTTACCAAAACGTGTAGCTGCCAATAAAGGTGTTTTACCAATTAATTCAACGAAAGATTTTGCAATATTAGACATAATAGTTACTCCTTATTAAATAGAACCATCCCAATTGTCATATTTTGTATCAAGCTTAGCGTAAGTTCCATCAATTACATCTTGAAGGGTTACGTTTTCTAAATAATCATGAATATAGTTTTGCAATCCTGCCCAGAAACCAACAGTACGTTCGTTGATTACTGTATCAGTACTCACCCCTTCATCAAGAGTAGAAATGATAGCCATGGACTCTTCCGTGGCGAGCAAAATTTCAATAATAGTATACTCTTTAGGGCTTTTAGATAAGCGATAGCCTCCGTATTTGCCACGAATACTATCCACTAGGTTAGCGGCACCCAAACGAGCCACAATCCCCTCAAGGTATTTCTCAGATATACCTTGTCGTTCTGCAACGGATCGCAAGGAAACCGGTTTCTCTTGACCCTGCTCTGCTAAATCGATGAGAACCATCAATGCATAGCGACCTTTTGTGGAAATCCTCATATATCTTGCCTCTCTTTGTAAAAGTTAGTGCTAACACACCCCATGCTATAAAGCACTTATCCTACTTTATTTATAAAACCTTGTGTATCACTAGGAATTAATTTCATTATAGACTACTAAATTCAAAAATGCAAGAACTTATTTCCTACTTTCATAAAGGGATATTAAAAAACCTTCAAGATATAAGGTTTATACGATATTTTACTTTATTTCTAGCAAAGCTTTTTCTATTCTATTACCTCTAAATAGATTAAAATCAATACACAATACTAAGTATATAAAAAAATAGGTATATAACACAAAAGGACCAGCCCGAAGGCCAGTCCTTTTGCGTATAGTTTGTAGTTTGTTATATGAGGTTTACCATGATGAATTGGAGAGGGTTCATCTGGTATTGGGACTTACCGTATCGTCAGGAAAACGATGCGCGCCCGTTTTGTCATTTGAGGAGTTGTCTAGATTATTCTAGCGTTTTAGGTTAGTTTCTAAATTAGATTTTACCTACGAGATCAAGACCTGGTTTCAATGTGTCTTTACCTGGTTTCCAACGTGCAGGGCACACTTGGTCACCATGTTTTGCTACGAATTGAGCCGCTTGTACTTTACGAACCAATTCTTCAGCAGAACGGCCGATACCCATGTCATGGATTTCAGCTGTACGAACGAAACCTTCAGGATCTACTACGAATGTACCACGGTAAGCCATAGCGGATTCTTCTTGGAATACATCGAAGAAATCAGCTAATTCATGTTTTTTATCAGCTAACATGTAGTACTCGATTTTATTAATGCTTGGAGAAGCATCGGACCATGCTTTGTGAACAAATTCAGAGTCACAAGATACGGAGTAAACTTCGCAACCTAGTTCTTTCAACTCTGCATAGGAGTTTTGTACGTCTTCTAATTCTGTAGGGCAAACGAATGTGAAGTCTGCTGGATAGAATACGAAGATGGACCATTTGCCCAATACATCTGCAGTACTAACTTTTACTAATTCAGGTTTTTTGAAAGCATCTAGAGTAAATTCAGGAAGTTTTTTACCAATAATAGACATGTTATGTCCTCCTTACTTGAGTTCTAATGTAACAGTTATATATTATCGGTGTACTTATCACCAAATCTATATCTATCTTTGTCTATATAATAACAAATATCATTCAAGATTGCAAGTGTTATTTTTAAATTTATCGATATATTTTTCTAACTTTTTTCGATATAAATAAAAAAAGAAGAAAGATGCTCATTTCTGAGCATCTTTCTTCTTTTGACGTACTACAACCGACTTACTACTCACCGTAGAATGATCAAAGGCGATTAAGCCTGCTATATTAGCGAGCCCACGTCGCGCCATATGTCCTGTTGTAGACTGTTCTTTACCGGATTTACCATATACGAACTGCTCTAATTTAAGTGCAGCTAATATAAAGATACCTATAATGGATAAAATGGATCCCATTTCTATTCTCTATTTTTTAAGTTCTAAAATTGCGTCTACGAAGCCACGGAATAGTGGATGCGCATTATTCGGACGAGATTTAAGTTCTGGATGAGCTTGTGTACCAATAAAGAATGGATGGTTCTTCACTTCGATACTTTCAACTAAACGACCATCTGGAGATGTACCAGAGATAACAAGTCCCGCATCAGTCAATTGTTGACGATATTCATTGTTAAACTCATAGCGATGACGATGACGTTCATAAATCAAATCTTCGCCATAGGCTTCATGAGTTTTTGTACCTGCTTCTACTTTACAAGGATAAATACCAAGACGCATTGTACCGCCTTTTTTATCTACATCAACTTGATCACTCATCAAGTCGATTACTTTGTATTTAGCATTTTCGTCGAATTCGCTAGATGTAGCACCTTCCATGCCACATACGTTACGAGCAAATTCCATTACTGCAGATTGCATGCCAAGGCATAGACCGAGATATGGAATATTATTTTCACGAGCATATTGAATTGTGCGGATTTTACCTTCTACACCACGGGAACCAAATCCACCAGGTACGATGATACCTTCAACACCATCAAATACCTCTTTAGGATCTACAGATGTATCATCAAGTTCTTCGGAGTCAATCCAACGAATATTTACTTTAGTACCCGTGGCAATACCAGCATGATCTAATGCTTCAACTACGGATAAATACGCATCATGTAATGCTACATATTTACCAACGATAGCAACTGTAATATCTTTACTAGGGTTCAAGATTTTATGAACCATTTCTTTCCATTCAGCCATATCGCAAGGGCGTTCTTCAAGGCCTAATTTTTTGATAACAATATCATCAAGACCTTGATCTTGCATCATCAATGGCACTTCATAGATGGAGCTGCAAGTTTGGTTTTCAATAACTGCTTCTGGTTCTACGTCGCAGAACAAAGCAAGTTTTTCTTTCATTTCATCAGAAATGTGTTTTTCGCTGCGGCATACCAAAATATCTGGTTGAATACCAATGCTGCGCAATTCTTTTACGCTGTGTTGTGTAGGTTTAGTTTTCAACTCGCCTGCTGCATTGATGTAAGGTACCAATGTTACGTGAATGTAAAGTACATCATTACGGCCTACTTCTTTTTTCACTTGGCGGATAGCTTCCATAAATGGCAAGCTTTCAATATCACCTACAGTACCACCGATTTCAGTGATAACTACATCAGCATTATCCTCTTTACCTACGCGGTATACATTTTGTTTAATTTCATTTGTAATATGTGGAATCACTTGTACAGTGCTACCTAGGTAATCACCTTTGCGTTCTTTATTGATTACAGACCAATATACTTTACCAGCTGTAATATTAGAACGTTTGCTAAGGTTAATATCGATAAAGCGTTCATAATGCCCC
>NZ_CALJSP010000168.1:0-3180 GCF_937975875.1 Veillonella dispar
AAAATTTTCACGAATTCTTTATCTTTTAACCTTACTTTTATTAGCTGCTTTATTTAGAGTTTTCGAACAAAAAACTGTGATAAGATTTCTAAACCTCATCACAGTTTTATATTAGTTAAATTTAATTTTTACGAATTTACGTTTACCAACTTGAACGATCATGCCATCTTCAAGGGTAAGGTTTTCTTCCGTATATTTTTCACCATTTACTTTGAAAGCACCGGCTTTAATGGAGCGACGTGCTTCACCATTAGAAGCAGTCAAACCAGCATCTGTACAGAATTGTGGAACAAAGATTGGTTCTGTTGGCGCATCCATAGCGTATTCAGGAATATCTGTAGGCAACGCGCGTTGTTGGAATACGCGTTTGAATTCTTCTTCAGCTTCAAGAGCAGCCTCTTCACCATGGTACAAACGAACGATGGTACGAGCTAATTGCATTTTAGCATCACGTGGATGTAATTCACCACTTTCAAGACGTTTTTCCATGTCCTCTTGTTCTTCAATTGGCATATCTGTAACGAGCATGAAGTAGCGCATCATCAATTCATCAGGAATAGACATTGCTTTACCGTACATTTCTTTAGGTTCTTCGTCGATACCGATGTAATTGCCTAAAGATTTACTCATTTTTTGAACACCGTCAAGGCCTTCAAGCAATGGCATTGTGATAACAACTTGTGGTTCTTGACCTTCTAATTCTTGTAAATGACGACCCATTAACAAGTTGAAAGTTTGGTCTGTACCACCAAATTCAACATCAGCATGTAATGCTACAGAATCTTGACCTTGCATCAATGGATACATAAATTCATGAACCCCGATTGCACGACCTTCTTTGAAACGTTTATTGAAATCATCACGTTCCATCATACGTGCTACAGTGTAAGAACTTGCCAAGCGAAGCACATCAGCAAAGTTCATAGATTCAAGCCATTCACTGTTGTCGCGAACGATAGTTTTTTCAGGATCCAACACTTTGAAGATTTGTGTTTTATAAGTTTCAGCATTTTTCAATACTTCTTCTTTTGTAAGTGGTGGACGAGTTGCGCTTTTACCAGTAGGATCACCAATACGTGCAGTGAAACCACCGATAACAATCACTACTTGATGACCAAATTCTTGGAACAAACGTAGTTTACGAAGTGGTACTGTATGGCCTAAATGAATATCTGGCGCTGTTGGGTCCAAACCTAGTTTTACAACTAAAGGTTTATTTTCCTTAATGGATTTTTCTATTTTCTTTACAAGATCTTGTTCGTTAATTAAATCTGCTACGCCGTGTTTAATTTGGCGCACTTGTTCTTGAGCACTAACCATGATAATCCTCCTCGAAATACTATTGTTTTAGTATACCATTATCTAAAAACTTTCACAATTATATATATAGTATTGGTTTTAAGCCATTTATGATATAATATTTATAACTGCGTAATAGAATTTACGTTATATTTACTAACAAAAGAAAAAAGAGGTGACTCTATGAGTAATAACTCAAATGCGAGAAGCAGCCGCCGTTCTAACGGTAGCGGCTCTACACCGAAGAAAACAAGTCCGAAGCGTCTATTTTGGATTTGTGCCCTTCTCCTTATACTCATCGTAGCCGGAGGTGGCTGTGGTTTTATCAGTGCCACACTGTCTAACCTACCAGATGTATCCAATGTACGTCCTTCTGCATCGTCTCAAATTTACGATGTGCATGGTAATCTCATCACAACGGTTCATTCCACAGAGAACAGATTGCCAGTGCCGTTAAAAGATGTACCAAAGGATTTACAAAATGCCTTTGTTGCTACTGAGGACTCTCGCTTCTACTCCCATCACGGTATCGACCCAGTTGGTATCTTGCGTGCTGTATGGGTTAACCTTGTTCATAGTGGCGTATCTGAAGGTGGTTCTACTATCACTCAACAGTTAGCGCGTAATGCATTCTTATCTCAAGACAGAACATTTAAACGTAAAATTTCTGAAGCATTGCTAGCACTTAAAATTGAACAACATTACACTAAGGATGAAATCCTTGAAATGTACATGAACCAAATTTACTTTGGCCAAGGTGCATACGGTGTACAATCTGCAGCTCATGTATACTTTGGTAAGGATGCTAGCCAATTAACGCTAGCTCAAGCAGCACTCATTGCAGGCTTACCACAAAGTCCTAACTACTACTCTCCATTCAATGATTTGGAAGCTAGTAAAAAACGTCAAGCTGTTGTATTAGGCCAAATGGTTAAATACGGTTACATTACACAAGAGCAAGCTGATGAAGCACGTCAAGCAGATTTAGGCTTAGTGGCAAAACAAGAACAAACGCATGAAAAATCTAATGCATCTTACTTCATTAACTATGTTATTGCACAAGTTTCTGAAAAATATGGCGACGATGCAATCTATAAAGATGGTTTAAAAATTTATACAACTCTTGATATGGATGCACAAAATGCAGCTGTAGCAGCAATGCAAAACTTGCCTAATTACTACACTGATAGCAATGGTTTACATCAACCACAAGGTGCTATCGTAGCTATGAACCCTCATAATGGTTACATTATGGCTATGGTTGGTGGCCGTGGTGATGATGCATTTAACCGTGCAACACAAGCAGAACGTCAACCAGGTTCCTCTATGAAACCATTTGTATATTTAGCAGCTATTCAATCTGGTAAAACTCCTGGTTCTATCGTAGATGATAGCCCTGTTACATTTGGTAGCTGGAGCCCTAAAAACTATGAAAATGACTTCGTAGGTAATATTACATACCGCTATGCATTACAACATTCTCGTAACGTAGCTGCCGTAAAAGTTGCTGATGAAGTAGGCATGTCTAAGATTATTAAACTTGCTAAAGAAATGGGTATCACTACCCTTACAGATCAAGATAATAACTTGTCTACTGCACTTGGTGGTTTAACTCATGGTGTAACACCTCTTGAAATGGTTCAAGCTTATGGTGTACTCGCTAATGGTGGTATCAAAGTTCAACCTACGGCAATCCTTAAAATTGTTGATCGCAACGGTCAAGTGGTAGAGGAAAACTCCATCCAAGAAAAACGCGTTGTAGACGAAAAAGATGCAGCAATCATTACAAATATGCTAGAATCCGTTATAAAAGGCGGTACTGGTGGTAATGCCGCACTCGGTCGTCCTGCAGCAGGTAAAACTGGTACAACAGATGATTCC
>NZ_CALJSP010000169.1:0-12268 GCF_937975875.1 Veillonella dispar
GTAACCAAGCCGATGAAGCCTATCTCGTAGGGGAAGGTAAAAAACCAGTTGAAGCATATCTTGATATTGAAGATATTATCCGTATTGCAAAAGAACATGATATTGATGCTATCCATCCAGGTTATGGGTTCTTATCTGAAAACGAAGAGTTCGCTCGTCGTTGTGGTGAAGAAGGTATCATTTTCATTGGACCTCATGTAGAACATTTGAATATGTTCGGTGATAAGGTTAATGCTCGTGCACAAGCTAAATTGGCAGATATCCCAATGATCCCTGGTTCAGATGGGGCTTTGCGTGATTTTGAACAATTAGAAGAATTTGCAAATACTCATGGTTTCCCATTGATGATTAAAGCCGTAAATGGCGGTGGCGGCCGTGGTATGCGTGAGGTTCATCGCAAAGAAGATCTTCGTGATGCATATGATCGCGCTAAATCTGAAGCAAAAGCTGCTTTTGGCGATGATGATGTATATGTAGAAAAACTTATCGTTGAACCTAAACATATTGAAGTACAAATCCTTGGTGATGAACATGGTAATGTAGTTCATTTACATGAACGTGATTGCTCTGTACAACGTCGTCACCAAAAGGTTGTTGAAATGGCTCCAGCTTTTTCATTGCCATTGGAAACTCGTAAAGCCGTATGTGATGCAGCTGTAAAAATCATGAAAAATGTTGGCTACGTTAATGCGGGTACTGTAGAATTCTTGGTAACTGCTGATGGTTCCTTCTATTTCATCGAAGTTAACCCTCGTATCCAAGTAGAACATACTGTAACAGAAATGATTACAGATATTGATATTGTTCATTCTCAAATCCGTATTGCTGAAGGTTATGACTTACATAGCCCAGAAGTAGGCATTCCTGCACAAGATGAAGTTCCTTGTAAAGGGACTGCAATTCAATGTCGTATCACTACAGAAAATCCTAAAAATAACTTCATGCCTGATACAGGTAAAATCTTGGCATACCGTAGCTCCGGTGGCTTTGGTATCCGCTTAGACTCTGGTAATGCTTTCACAGGTGCCGTAGTAACACCTTACTATGATTCCTTACTTGTAAAAGCAACTGCATTTGGTCCTAACAATGAAGAAACGATTCGTAAAATGCTTCGTTGCTTGAAAGAATTCCGTATTCGTGGCGTTAAAACAAATATTCACTTCTTGATTAACGTTCTTGAACATCCTGAATTCCAAAGCGGTAACTACACTGTTAACTTCATCGAAGATCATCCAGAATTATTCGAATTGAAACCTGACCGTGACCGCGGTACTAAATTATTGCGTTACATTGCAGACGTAACAATCAATGGTTACTCTGGTGCAGGCCCTCAAGAAGTACCTGATTTTGAACCAATTCAAATGCCATCTAATTTAGATGTATCTCCTGCAGCTGGTACAAAACAAAAATTTGATGAATTAGGTCCAGAAGGCTTCAGTAAATGGTTATCTGACCAAAAACAAGTATTCTTTACAGATACTACATGGCGTGATGCTCATCAATCCTTGTTTGCTACACGTTTACGTACAATTGATATGGCACGCGTAGCTGGTCATGCTGCGAAAGGTGTTCCTAACTTATTCTCATTAGAGTGCTGGGGCGGTGCTACATTCGACGTATCCTATCGCTTCTTACATGAAGATCCATGGGAACGCTTACGCATGTTCCGTCGTGAAGTACCAAATACATTGCTTCAAATGTTGATTCGCGGTGCAAATGCAGTAGGTTACACATCCTATCCAGACAATGTAGTTCGTCAATTTATCCAACGTGCTGCTACAAACGGCATTGATGTATTCCGTGTATTTGATAGCTTAAATAGCCTTGATAATATGCATGTAGCTATTGATGAAGTACGTGCACAAAATAAAATTGCTGAAGTAGCATTGTGCTATACAGGTGATATTCTTGATAGTAGCCGTCCTAAATACAATTTAGGTTACTATGTAAATATGGCTAAAGAGCTTGAAAAAGCGGGTGCTAATATTATTGCTATCAAAGATATGGCAGGTCTTTTAAAACCTCAAGCAGCTTATAATCTTGTATCTGCATTAAAAGATGCTGTAACAGCGCCAATTCATTTACATACTCATGAAGGTTCTGGCAATGCTATCTACTCTTATGGTCGTGCTGTAGATGCTGGTGTAGACGTTATCGACTTGGCATACTCTGCATTTGCTAATGGCACATCTCAACCTAGCATGAACTCTATGTACTATGCTTTGAGTGGCCATGACCGTCAACCTGACATGAACATTGACTACATGGAAGAAATGTCTCATTACTTTGGCAGCATTCGTCCATACTACAAAGGTGTGGATAAAGCAGAAGCATATCCTAACACTGAAGTATATCAACATGAAATGCCAGGTGGCCAATACTCCAACTTGCAACAACAAGCTAAGATGGTAGGCCTTGGTGATCGTTGGAATGATATCAAAAAAGTATATCATCAAGTAAATATGATGTTTGGCGATATCATTAAAGTAACACCTTCTTCTAAAGTTGTAGGCGACATGACATTGTACATGGTACAAAACAACTTGACTGAAAAAGATATTTACGAAAAAGGCGATGTATTAGACTTCCCTCAATCCGTAGTAGAATTCTTTGAAGGTCGTCTTGGCACTCCATACCAAGGTTTCCCTGAAGAGTTACAAAAAATCATCTTAAAAGGTGCTAAACCTATTACAGTTCGTCCTGGTGCAGTATTACCTCCAACAGACTTCGAACATGTTCGTCATGAATTAAGTGAAATGGGTGCTAATACAACTGATGAAGATATTAGCGCATACTGCTTATATCCTAAGGTATACCAAGATTACAATAAATTTGTAAAAGACTTTGGTGATGTATCTGTACTCGATACTCCAACATTCTTCTTCGGTATGAAACGTGGTGAAGAAATCCAAGTAACTATCGAAAAAGGTAAAACATTAATTATTAAGATGAATGGTGTATCCGATCCTGATGAAGATGGTAACCGTATCGTATTGTTCGAGTTCAATGGTCAACCTCGTGGCATTAAAGTTCATGATAAACATGCTAAGACTACAGGTGTTGTTCGTCGTAAAGCAGATGAATCTAATCCTGGCGAAATCGGTGCTACATTGTCCGGTTCTGTTGTTAAGATCCTCGTTAAGAATGGTCAATCTGTAGTTAAAGGTGAACCATTAATCGTTACAGAAGCGATGAAGATGGAAACAACAATTACAGCTCCTATCGATGGTATCGTAGAAGAAATTCTAGTTCGTGAAGGTAGCCGTATCGAATCTGGCGACTGCTTGCTTCGCGTTCAAGATGCTCCAAAACGATAGTTATAATCTCAGGTAAAATTAAAAATATTATTTCTAAAGTATTTCATAAAATAAAATACTGTAGAATAATGGAAGAATCCCTAGGAAATCCTAGGGATTCTTTGTATTTTAAGGGGTTTCATGGTACTATATATAGTAGAGAAAATGGGCGTATTATGCACTATTTTAGAGTGATTATTAGAAAAAGGAGTAGTAACAGATGAGATGTCCTTATTGCCAACACACAGACACGAAGGTAACAGACTCTAGAACGACTGATGAAGGTAATAGTATTCGCCGTCGCCGCGAATGTATCAATTGTGGCCGTCGCTTTACTACCTATGAAATTATAGAAGAAGTACCACTTATGGTATTAAAGAAAAACGGACGTCGTGAATTATTTGATCGCGGTAAATTATTAAATGGCTTATTGCGTTCTTGTGATAAACGCACCGTACCAATGTCCGTGATGGAACAAGTGGTTAACGATGTAGAGCGCGATATTCGAAATGAAATCAATCAAGAGGTAACTACGGATCGCATTGGCGAACTTGTATTGCAACAATTAAAAGATATTGACCAAGTTGCATATGTTCGTTTTGCTAGCGTATATCGTAAGTTTGATAATATTGATAGCTTTATGGAAGAACTGAAAGCATTAAAGAAACTAGATGCTAAAAAACCAAAACGTAATTAATTACTAATATTACATGTGAGGCTTTATGATAGATTTACACTGCGATACGATAATGAAATTAATAGACCATCCTAGTAGTGGGGACCTGTATCGTAATACTTGGAAAATCGATATAGAAAAGTTGCAAAAGGCTCACAGCAAGGTGCAAGATTTTGCACTTTTTATCAATCTTGGTGAAACAAACGACCCTTATGGTCGTTATGAAGCGATGCGTAATTTATGTACATTACAAATTCAGCATTATGGAGAGCACATACAACATGTGCTCTCTTATCAAGATATAGAGTCTGTGTATGAGTCTGGTAAGATTGGAGCCCTCATGTCTATCGAAGAAGGCGGCGTACTAGGCGGCGATTTAGATAAACTAAGACAAGCTTATCAAGATGGTGTTCGACTTATTACGCTTACTTGGAATTATCCGAATGGACTGGGTGAGCCTCATTGTGGTGACCAGCATAAAAAATTAACACCGAAAGGTGTTGAATTTGTGGAGGCTATGCAAGATTTAGGAATTATCGTTGATTGCTCTCATTTAAATGATGCAGGTACAGAGCAATTAGGAGATATTTTAGATGTACCTTTCATAGCATCTCACTCGAATGCGCGCGAAGTTACAGCCCATACAAGAAACTTACCGGATAATCTAATTAAGCTGATTGCCAATAAGGGTGGCGTTATAGGCCTTAATTTTGCTCAATCTTTTTTAGGTACATCACCCATAAGTCGGATTGAAGATATCGTAAAACACGGCTTATATCTCATCAATAAGGGCGGGGAAGATGTTGTGGCATTAGGAACCGACTTTGATGGTATTAAGCCAGATACAGAAATTAAAGATGCTTCTGAAATGCATCGATTATATGATGCATTTAAAGAGGCCGGTTTATCTGTGGAGCAATGTGAGAAATTGTTCTGGAAAAATGCAGATAGACTATTAAAGGAGATTTTATAATGACTGATTTAAATCCAATCATTGCAGATCGTTTTACCGAGCATCTTGAGGTTTTTGGTAGAACGATGGAGCATATGGATACCATTCAAGAGATTGCCTATCGCTGTAAGGCTGCTTTAGAAAATGGCAATAAGATTTTATTCTGTGGTAATGGTGGTTCTGCTGCAGATTCTCAACATTTAGCGGCGGAATTGATTTGTCGCTTTAAAAAGGAACGACGCTCTCTTGCAGGGATTGCATTAACTACTGATACATCTGCATTAACAGCGATTGCCAATGACTATGATTTTGAATCTGTTTTTGCACGTCAAGTAGAGGGACTAGGCCGTACAGGTGATGTTCTTATTGGTATTTCTACATCTGGGAACTCCAAGAATGTTGTGAAAGCTGCAGAAATGGCCCGTTCTATTGGTATGCATACCATTGCTTTCACCGGAGAAGGCGGTGGTAAGCTAGCTGAATTATGTGATATTACATTAGCCATTCCAAGTAATGTAACAGCTCGTATTCAAGAGATGCACATTTTGGCTGGTCATATCATGTGTGAAATTATTGAAGAAGATTATTAACCGTTACGGTCTTATGTATAAATAGATACATGTTTGATGCCAAGTATTTTATGTAAGTCGTTATGCATGTATATTGTGGTAAGGAATAGGTGGATTATGATAAATGCTACCATTAATCAATTTTTAACAAAGCAACTACCAAATTTAAAGATTGCCGTTATAGGTGATGTTATGGTAGATCGTTATGTTTTTGGTGATGTAAGTCGTATTTCTCCAGAGGCACCGGTTCCTGTTAACCGCGTGGCAAAGATGAAAGAAGTGCTTGGCGGTGCTGGTAATGTTGCGTCGAACCTATCAAATTTAGATTGCACAGTATATCTCGGTGCTATTGCTGGTAATGATGACCATGGTCGTTTATTACAACAGTTACTTGATGCAGATAAGATTGATACAACAGGTTTATTGACGAGCGACGATCGATCTACTATTACTAAGATGCGCATCTTAGGTGATCGTCAGCAGATGATGCGCTTAGATTTTGAAACCATAACAGATTTGACAATCCATGAAGAACAGAAACTATCTACATGGTTGGAAAATCTCTGTAAAGCGGGTATCGATGGCATTGTTGTTTCTGACTATGGTAAAGGCGTTTGTACACCGACATTGCTAAAAAAAATCTTTAGTTTAGCTAAGGAGTATGGCGTACAAACAATCGTAGATCCTAAGGGTTCTGATTGGTCTAAATATAACGGTGCCACATGCATTACACCAAATGTAAAAGAACTAGGTGAATGTGTAGGTCGTAAATTAGAAAATGATGATACCACTATTGTTGAAGCAGCTAAGTCAGTACTGGCTAATGTTGATTTAGAGTACATTGTGGCTACTCGTTCCGCAAAAGGGATCACTGTTATTGCAAAGGATGGCCGTACATGGCATAATCCTGCCACACAACAAGAGGTATTCGATGTAAGTGGTGCAGGTGATACGGTTGTATCCATGATGATGACATGCCTTGCCAGTGGCCTATCTATGCGTTTAGCATTACATATTGCAAATGGTGCAGCAGGCATTGTCGTATCCAAGGTTGGTACATATCCAATTCATCGTTCTGAACTATTGGATTTATGGCATTCATATAAGCATAGTGTTCAATCGAAGCCTTTATACACAAAGGAAGAGATGAAGCAGCTTATTACACAATGGCAAAACAAGGGTGAAACTGTTGTGTTTACAAATGGTTGCTTTGACATTCTTCATCGTGGACATATTACGTACTTACAAGAGGCAGCTCAATTAGGTGATCATCTAATTATTGGTTTGAATTCCGATGCTTCTGTTAGACGTCTAAAGGGCGAAACACGTCCCATCGTAAGTGAAGAAGATCGCGCAGCATTATTAAGTGCGTTGCGTTGTATCGATGGTGTGGTTTTATTCGAAGAGGATACACCAGCTGAACTATTAGCTTATTTGCGTCCTAATACGCTAGTTAAGGGCGGCGATTATAAGATAGAAGATATTATTGGACGTGAGTCCGTAGATCATGTAGAGGTGCTTTCATTTAAAGAAGGTTACTCTACATCCGATATTGTAGGGAAAATAGCTACTATGGCTAAGGAGGGTAAATTATGATTATCGTAACAGGCGGTGCTGGTTTCATCGGCAGTAATATTGTGAAAGCGTTAAATGACCGCGGTCGTACAGATATTCTTATTGTTGATGATCTTACAGATGGTCGTAAAATCCGAAATATTCAAAATTTAGAATTCTTGGATTATATCGATTGTGATGATTTTGATTGTGCTATTGCTGATGGTACATTCGATGTAGGTCCTATCGAAGTTGTATTCCACGAAGGCGCTTGTGCGGACACAATGGAATATAATGGCAAATACATGATGAAGAATAACTATGAAGGTTCTAAAAATCTATTCCACTATTGCCAAGACCAT
The DNA here is from genome assembly GCF_937975875.1 of Veillonella dispar. GTDB lineage: Bacteria > Bacillota > Negativicutes > Veillonellales > Veillonellaceae > Veillonella > Veillonella dispar_B. The sequence continues at coordinate 7,410 of NZ_CALJSP010000169.1, forward strand.
CGTATTCCATTCATCTATGCATCCTCTGCATCTACCTATGGTAATGGTAAAAATGGTTTCGTAGAAAAACCAGAAGCTGAAGAAGCACTTAACCCATATGCGTACTCCAAATTGTTGTTTGACCGTTACGTGCGTAAATATGAAGGTGAATATACAGCTCAAGTAGTAGGCTTACGTTACTTTAATGTATATGGTCCTAATGAGGCTCATAAAGATAAAATGGCTTCCTTAGTTCGCCAAATGTTCTATAAAAATAAAGAAACTGGTATTATCAATCTATTTGAAGGTACAGATGGCTATGAAGATGGTGGTCAAACACGTGACTTTATCTATGTTAAAGACGTAGTTAATGTAAACTTCTATTTCTGGGAACACCCTGAAATTTCTGGTACTTTTAACTGTGGTACAGGTAATGCTCATAGCTTTAATCAATTTATGCAAGCTGTTATTGACTACAACGGCAAAGGTAAAATTGAATACATTCCATTCCCAGAGGTATTAAAAGGTAAATACCAAAGCTTTACAGAGGCTGATACTACTAAATTATTGGCTGCTGGTTATGATAAAGGGTTCCATAAAATGGAAGATGCTGTTAAGGAATATTGTGAATTACTCGATAATAACGAAGGGTATTTACGTTAATGCGCAAGGTGTTATTTTTAGATCGCGATGGCGTTATTAATAAAGACGTTAGCTATCTATATAAAATCAGTGATTTAGAGTGGGTAGATGGTGCTAAAGAGGCACTAGCTTATGCGTATAGCAAGGGCTATGACCTCATTGTAGTGACCAATCAAAGTGGGGTCGCTCGAGGTTATTATAAGGAATCTGATGTTCAGATTTTACATGATCACATGGCTCATGAACTAGATCGCAGTGGGGCACCGATTTTGCATTTTTATTATTGTCCTCATCATAAAGAAGGCTCTGTACCTCTGTATGCTGTCGATTGTGAATGCAGAAAGCCAAAGCCTGGCATGATTAATCAAGCTATTAAGGATTATGATGTAAATCCTAAAGCTAGTTTTCTTATTGGCGATAGTCAGCGCGATGTTGATGCAGCAGAAGCAGCTGGTGTAAAAGGATATCTATTTACAGGTACAAATCTGTTAGATTTTATTAAGACTATTATTTAGTTAATTATTACCATTACTTTGTTTTACTTTTAACTTATGTCTGTTTTAAGGTGATATAAGGTTGTTTAGTTGTGGTGTTGTATTTGGGGAGGCTATATGAAAGACTACAAGAATATACTCATCATAAAGATGAGTTCCTTAGGTGATGTGATTCATGCATTACCTACCTTGTATGCAGTGCGTAAAAATTGGCCTAATGCGCATATTACATGGGCTATTCACGAGCAATTTGCTAGCCTTCTGCCAGGTACACCATGGGTAGATGATGTTATCATTATCGACAAGAAACAACTTAAAAAGCCTGCCTATTTATGGCAATTACGTAAGGAGTTACATAGTCGTCACTTTGATATGACATTGGACTTACAATGTATTGCAAAGAGTGCCATTGTATCTTTACTATCTGGGGCTCCTGAGAAATATGGTTACTGGGAGCTTCGTGAAGGTAGTAATTTAGTTAATAAAGCTCTAGTAGGGGAGCATAAATACGACCATGTCATTGAACGCTATTTAGATACTGTTCGAGCGCTCGGTGGTGACGTAGATAGTATAGAATTTCCTATGCCTGCCTACGTAGATGCGGAGAAGTCCGTAAAAGAGAAGTTAGCTTGTCATGGCGTTGACGAAGATTATATAGTTGTTGTTCCTGGTGCTCGCTGGATCGTTAAGGAATGGCCTCTTCTTAACTTTGGAGAGCTATGTATCCGTTTATGTGAGTCTGGTAAAAAAGTTGTTATTGCCGGTGCTCCTGATGATGCAGAAAAAGGAGCTTTCATAGAAAACTATGTGAAAAATAAGAATCTCATCAACTTAGTGGGGTCTACATCCATGCCAGAGCTAATTGAGTTGATTCGACACTGTGAAATTTTCATCAGTGCTGATACGGGCCCTTTGCATATTGCTAATGCTCTGAAGCGGCCTTTGATTGCATTATTTGGAACCACATCTCCAAAACGAACTGGTCCATATGGAGGGAGTCATGTACATCTTATTATTTCACCTACATCAAAGGCTACACCTGAACAGCCATTAGTAGATGATCCCGATTGTATGGCTCAAATTCCTGTAGATGCTGTGTGGTCTGTATATGAGCAAGTAATTGGAAAGGAACTATAATGGAACTTGATTATAAACGCATTGTGGTCACCTTTCTCATGCACTTAGGTGATGTTATTTTAACGACTCCATTCTTAGAGGTGCTACGTAAAGCGGCTCCACATAGTCATATTACATATGTAATAGATGAAAAACTGCAACAAGTGATGCAATATAATCCAAATATTGATGAACTTATCGTTGTAGATAAAAAGGGGCGTCATAATAGTATTTCTGGGCTCAATGAGATAGCTCGAGAGATTAATGCAAAGGGTAAACCTGATATCGTTATCAATTTACATCCTAATGAACGTACTTCCTATTTAGCCTGGAAGATTCATGCGCCCATTACGACTGGTATGAGTCATTTTTTATTTAGACCGTTTATGACAAAGTATACCCGTCTAGACCGTAAAACTCGCCACGCTGCAGATATGTACATCAATGTACTAGAACAATTAGGTGTAACGGATATTTCTAACTCTGGTTTACATATTGAAACTTGTGAGGCATGGCGCCGTGAGGCTCAGGAGTTCTATGCTAGTCATGGTTTAACAGATAGTGATACGCTCATCGGTTTTAATATTGGTAGTGCTGTTCCTGAGAAACGCTGGCCTGCTGAACGATTTGCCCATGTAGCTGATTATGTGGGTCATTTAGGGTATAAAACAGTATTCTTTGGCGGCCCTATGGATCTCGAAATGGTGCAACCTGTAGTAGAACAAATGGAAACGAAACCGATTGTGGCTACCGGAAAATTCCAGTTAGGACCGTTGGCAGCGGCAATGAGCCGCTGTAATCTATTGATTACAAATGACTCTGGTCCTATGCATGTGGCCATCAGCCAAAAGGTGCCAATTGTGGCGCTTTACGGTCCATCAAATCCATTCTTTTATGGTCCATATCAAGCTCATGCTATCGTTCTGGAAACGATGGACTCCTATGAGGTTGGTAAAAGCATGAAAAAGATTATTAAAGAAGGAAATTATAAAGGCTTGTCCGTAATTTCTGAAGAGCAGGTTATTAAAGCAGCGGAAACATTGCTTTCAGAATCGAAATAAACATATGAACTATATTGTATTTGATTTAGAGTGGAATCAACCCTATAGCAATGACATTAGCTTTATGAAGCGCACAAAAATGCCACTAACAGGGGAAATCATTCAAATCGGAGCGGTAAAACTGAATGAAAAGATGGACATTGTAGATCATTTTACAATGTTCATCAAACCACAATACCTGCCACGGATGCATAAACATGTCCGTGAATTGACAGGTATTACATCACGAGAACTCGATCATGGTGTGCCCTTTAAGACGGCTATGCAGTACTTTCAAAATTGGTGTGGTGATGAGTATATGTTGTTATCTTGGGGGTCTGATGACATTCTCATATTGCGTGAAAATCTAATGCTTCATAGGATGAAAGCTTCATCTTATGATCAATGGGTAGATGCACAGATGATTTATGCTTATCAGCGATATGGTACGAGTCAACAGTATTCTGTGGCTCATGCCATGGAGGACCTAAATATATCTACGGAGCATTTATCTGCTCATAATGCATTACATGATGCTGTATTTACGGCTCATATATGTCAAAAGCTAGATATACAACAAGGTATTTTACATTATGATCTAATTCGAAAGGAAAGTAGTAATCCTTTCTTATATCCACCAATTTTAACGTTCTTTATGTATGAGAACTTCCCTGAAAAGAAGCGCATTGTTCATGATAGAAGGGTTCGATTATCATTCTGCCCGTATTGTCAGACCCGCTTGGAAATGACGCGGCCAGAACGATTGCAAGGTGATAAGCATCTCGCTATAGGCGTTGGTCCTAAACATGGCGATTTTGCAGTGCAACTTAAAGTTGGAAAATATACGATTAAGTCCGGTAGTACTAAATTCTACGTTACAAAGGTATTAACGCATTGTACGGACGAAATTCGTTCTCTATATACTCAGAAGTCTGAAATTAATCGAGAGAAAGAGCGAAAATATTTGGAATTTCGCCGGGCGGAACTAGAAAAGGACCGCCAAAAATAATTTTATTAATTCCTGTTCACATCTATAGTTTCTTAATTATTAGCTTGTGAGCATTTAGAAAGGATAGATTATGGAACGCAAATATGCATGGCATAATTACGACGATGCCACTATGGAAAAGGTATATGCCTTAAGTGATACATATCGTCAATTTTTAGATAATGGTAAAACAGAACGTGAATGTGTTGTACAGGCCGTTGAATTTGCAGAAGCAAAAGGATATGTAAATTTAAAAGATATTATTAAATCCAATACACCAATCAAAGCTGGGGACAAGCTTTATTACACACATATGGATAAATCCATTGCTTTATTTAATATTGGTACTGATGATATTGAATTGGGTATGAATATCTTAGGTGCTCATATTGACTCTCCACGTATCGATGTAAAACAAAACCCACAATATGAAGATAGCAATCTCGTGTTTTGGGATACTCATTACTATGGAGGCATTAAAAAATACCATTGGGTTGCTATGCCTCTTGCTATTCATGGCGTTGTAGTAAAAACAGATGGTACTCGTGCTTATCTGGCTTTTCGTGAGTCAGGTGTTGGAAATGCGTCTCCTGGGTTCGA